>NZ_JYBP01000003.1:3577500-3587279 GCF_000948285.1 Geobacillus kaustophilus | reverse complement strand
GGCGCGGCGATTTGTTTGAGTTGGACATCGTGTTGCGCAACAACCGGACATCGCCTGAATATCCGTATGGCATTTTCCATCCGCATGAAGAATTGCATCACATTAAAAAGGAAAACATCGGCTTGATTGAAGTGATGGGGCTGGCGGTGCTGCCGGCACGGCTTGCCGCGGAATTGGAGACGCTGGCCGATTATCTCGTGCATCAGACAAAAAAAGAAGACTGGGACGAGTCGATGCAGAAACATTGGGATTGGTGCGAAGCCATTCGCTCGGCCTATCCGGACATCACGAAGGACAATGTCCATGACATTTTGAAGTACGAAGTCGGGCAACGGTTTGTCACCGTGTTGGAACATGCCGGGGTGTTTAAGCGGGACAAGCGAGGGAAGGACGCGTTTCGCCGCTTTATGCAGCACGCTGTGGAGCGCATGTCGTCTCTTGTTTAAATGCGGCGAAAAAACGCGTTTCATATGAAACATAAGGAAGGGATCACAAACAGACTATGGCCACGTTAAAAGAAATCGCGGAAAAAGTCGGCGTTTCAGTCGCGACCGTCTCGCGCGTGCTCAATTACGATGCGACGCTGTCCGTTTCCGATGAAACGAGAAGGCGCATTTTTGAGGTTGCCCAAGAGCTGAACTACAAAACATTGCGGGAACGAAGCCAGCAAGCGCGCGAATCGTTTCGCCTCGGGCTCATTCACTGGTATTCGGAGCGCCAGGAAATCGATGACCCGTATTATATGGCGATTCGCCTTGGAGTGGAAAAAGAATGTTTTGACCGCGGCATCGAACTCGTTAAATTGTTTAAACAGCACGGCGCCTATCCGACCGAACGGATGGAGGCGCTCGATGGCATCATCGCCGTCGGAAAATTCGGGCCGAAGGAAGTCGAGACTTTTGCCGCCGGGGCCAAACAAATTGTGTTTGTCGACTGTTCGCCTGATGAGCATCGGTTTGATTCGGTCGTCATCGACTTGCGTCAAGCGACGGTGACGGTGCTTGACTATTTGCTTCGGTTGGGGCATACGAAAATCGGCTATATCGGCGGCCGCGAATATGTGGACGGGGAAACGCCGATCCGCGATGAGCGCGAAGCGGCGTTTTACGAATATTTGTATGTCAAAGGGCTGTACGATTCCCGTTATGTATGGATCGGCGCCTTCACTGCCGAAGATGGCTATCGGTTGATGAAAAAAGCCGTTTCAGGCGGCGACTTGCCGACGGCGTTTTTCATTGCCAGCGATTCGATGGCGATCGGCGCCCTGCGTGCGCTGCATGAGGCTGGAATCGCTGTTCCTGAAGAGGCGGCGATTGTCGGATTCAATGATATTCCGACGGCAGCATTTCTTCACCCGCCGCTTTCGACGGTGAAAGTATACACAGAATTTATGGGTGAAACAGCGGTTGAGCTGCTCATCGAACGGTTGACGACGAAACGGGCGATTTGCAAAAAGGTCGTCGTGCCGACGGAGCTCGTCATCCGCTCGAGCAGCGAAGGCAACGAAAAGGGGAGCGGTCGATAAGCCGCTCCCTTTCGCATTAATGGAACTCGATATCAACGCGTTTTTTCGTTCCTGTCGTTGTTTTCGGGATATGAATGTCAAGCACGCCGTTTTTGTACGTCGCGCGAATGTTTTCCGCCGCGGCATCCGCCGGCAGGGTGATCGAACGCTGGAAGCGGCCGAAAAAGCGTTCGCGCCGGTGCATTTGTTCTTCTTTGACATCGTGGTGGCGTTGAATCGTGCCGCTGATGGTCAACATGTTGTTCTGCACGTCAATGTGCACATCCTCTTTCCGCTCCAGCCCCGGCAAATCGCACGAAACGACGTATTCGTTGTCCGTTTCATGCATATCGATGCGCGGCATCCAGTGCTGCTCATCCATATGAGTGAACAGCGATGGAAAATCACTAGCAAAAAAGCGGTTCATATCCCGGCGGATCGACTCCAAGTGTCGGAACGGGTCATACGGAATTAACGCCATAACTGCCATCCTCCTTGACAAGAAATGTTTTTCCGTTCAGTAGTGTGAACCGGATTCGTCTGTTTTATGTATGATTGGTTTGCACTTGTTCCATCACCGTCAAATACGCTTGAATGAGCGCTACTTTCATGCCATCCGGCAAGTCAGAGGCGGCCACCCGCTTGACGGCGTAGTAAAATTTCGCCTCCGGCGATTGCCGCACGCGCGGATGCGTCCATTCATCGCGCAGCTCCTGCCCCATCGTTTCATATAAAAGAGTTTGGCTTTCTTGTTCATTGAGCGGTCCGGCCGTCAGCGACCGGTTCGGCCAAAGGCGGCGGTAGCCGTCAAGCAGTGCAGAAAATGGATAGGTCACGTTTTTTCCCTCCTTAAGAAATAAGTTTGGATCTGCATGCGATATATCCTCCTTGCATTATACCATACGGCCATCGGGGCAATTCGAGCCGCCAAGCCTTAAAGGCGGCGGAAGCAAGGACGTCTAGCTTGGCAGCCAAAGCGCTGTTTTTTGCTTGCCTATTCACATCGCTTTTAAGCCGTTTGTTTTTTTAAAAAATAGTTGACATAATAGAAATCGGCGTATAAAATAAAAGACGTCGCCTCGACAAGATGTCGGAGCGTGACAGCTAGATGATCGCGAAACAAAAACTATTGACAAATAACAAAAATCAATTATAATAGTTAATCGCCGCGACAAAAATGTGGCAGTATGAACTAGAGAGACAGTAGTTGACATTCTTGAAAGATTGTTTATAATAATAATTGTCGTTCCTTGAAAACTGAACGAAACGAAGCGCGTGCGCCACGGCGCTTTTGGCGTCTGTGGTGTGAAATTAGCCAATCAACTTTCTTTGGAGAGTTTGATCCTGGCTCAGGACGAACGCTGGCGGCGTGCCTAATACATGCAAGTCGAGCGGACCGGATCGGAGCTTGCTCTTGTTCGGTCAGCGGCGGACGGGTGAGTAACACGTGGGCAACCTGCCCGCAAGACCGGGATAACTCCGGGAAACCGGAGCTAATACCGGATAACACCGAAGACCGCATGGTCTTGGGTTGAAAGGCGGCGCAAGCTGCCACTTGCGGATGGGCCCGCGGCGCATTAGCTAGTTGGTGAGGTAACGGCTCACCAAGGCGACGATGCGTAGCCGGCCTGAGAGGGTGACCGGCCACACTGGGACTGAGACACGGCCCAGACTCCTACGGGAGGCAGCAGTAGGGAATCTTCCGCAATGGGCGAAAGCCTGACGGAGCGACGCCGCGTGAGCGAAGAAGGCCTTCGGGTCGTAAAGCTCTGTTGTGAGGGACGAAGGAGCGCCGTTCGAAGAGGGCGGCGCGGTGACGGTACCTCACGAGGAAGCCCCGGCTAACTACGTGCCAGCAGCCGCGGTAATACGTAGGGGGCGAGCGTTGTCCGGAATTATTGGGCGTAAAGCGCGCGCAGGCGGTCCCTTAAGTCTGATGTGAAAGCCCACGGCTCAACCGTGGAGGGTCATTGGAAACTGGGGGACTTGAGTGCAGGAGAGGGGAGCGGAATTCCACGTGTAGCGGTGAAATGCGTAGAGATGTGGAGGAACACCAGTGGCGAAGGCGGCTCTCTGGCCTGCAACTGACGCTGAGGCGCGAAAGCGTGGGGAGCAAACAGGATTAGATACCCTGGTAGTCCACGCCGTAAACGATGAGTGCTAAGTGTTAGAGGGGTCACACCCTTTAGTGCTGCAGCTAACGCGATAAGCACTCCGCCTGGGGAGTACGGCCGCAAGGCTGAAACTCAAAGGAATTGACGGGGGCCCGCACAAGCGGTGGAGCATGTGGTTTAATTCGAAGCAACGCGAAGAACCTTACCAGGTCTTGACATCCCCTGACAACCCAAGAGATTGGGCGTTCCCCCTTCGGGGGGACAGGGTGACAGGTGGTGCATGGTTGTCGTCAGCTCGTGTCGTGAGATGTTGGGTTAAGTCCCGCAACGAGCGCAACCCTCGCCTCTAGTTGCCAGCATTCGGTTGGGCACTCTAGAGGGACTGCCGGCGACAAGTCGGAGGAAGGTGGGGATGACGTCAAATCATCATGCCCCTTATGACCTGGGCTACACACGTGCTACAATGGGCGGTACAAAGGGCTGCGAACCCGCGAGGGGGAGCGAATCCCAAAAAGCCGCTCTCAGTTCGGATTGCAGGCTGCAACTCGCCTGCATGAAGCCGGAATCGCTAGTAATCGCGGATCAGCATGCCGCGGTGAATACGTTCCCGGGCCTTGTACACACCGCCCGTCACACCACGAGAGCTTGCAACACCCGAAGTCGGTGAGGCAACCCGTTTCGGGAGCCAGCCGCCGAAGGTGGGGCAAGTGATTGGGGTGAAGTCGTAACAAGGTAGCCGTACCGGAAGGTGCGGCTGGATCACCTCCTTTCTAAGGACGAAAAGCGGAAGCGCCGCGATCGGCTCTCGAAGCCAAATGTTCTTCACCGAGAGGGGTGCTTGCACCCCGAGGGGGAAGGTTATTTGGCAGAAGAGAGCCAGGCGCTGGAGCTAGACATCAGTCGTTATTCAAAGCAAAACGCGCTTCTGTTTCGTTCAGTTTTGAAGGAATGAGGATTCCTTCAAGTGTTTTGCGCCTTCGTCTTCTTGCAGGTTCAAGGAAGATGGATTCCTCGGCGCAAAGCTGCAAAGAAGCAGACTCAAGGCAGTCGCTTCGTTCAGTTTTGAGGGAACGAGTCATGTTCTCTCAAATGTTTGGCGTCTGCGTCTACAAGCGGATTCGGAGAAGCCGAATTCCTCGACGCAAACCAGCGAAGAAGCGAATTCAAAGGAGCTACTTCGTTCCTTGAAAACTAGATAACCGGAAAAGCGGAGGCGAGCGTTTCGCCGCGGCGGGCAAATGTTCTTCGTCTACAGGGATTTCTAATCCCGAAGGCGAAGGTTATTTGACCCCGAGCGGCGGCGAGCCGAAGCTAGACAGGAAGAAGCCGAGACGCTTTAGGTTAAGCTGGAAAGGGCGCACGGTGGATGCCTTGGCACTAGGAGCCGATGAAGGACGGGGCAAACGCCGAAACGCTTCGGGGAGCTGTAAGCAAGCGTTGATCCGGAGATGTCCGAATGGGGGAACCCACTGTCCGTAATGGGGCAGTATCCATGCCTGAATCCATAGGGCATGGAGGGCACACCCGGGGAACTGAAACATCTTAGTACCCGGAGGAGAAGAAAGCAACCGCGATTCCCTGAGTAGCGGCGAGCGAAACGGGAACAGCCCAAACCAAGAGGTATGTCCTCTTGGGGTTGTAGGACCGCTCACGATGGGAGTGAGAAAGGGACGGGGTAGACGAACCGGTCTGGAACGGCCGGCCAGAGAAGGTGAGAGCCCTGTAGTCGAAACTTCGTTCCCTCCCGAGCGGATCCTGAGTACGGCGGGACACGAGGAATCCCGTCGGAAGCAGGGAGGACCATCTCCCAAGGCTAAATACTCCCTAGTGACCGATAGTGCACCAGTACCGTGAGGGAAAGGTGAAAAGCACCCCGGGAGGGGAGTGAAAGAGAACCTGAAACCGTGTGCCTACAAGTAGTCAGAGCCCGTTGATGGGTGATGGCGTGCCTTTTGTAGAATGAACCGGCGAGTGACGATGGCGTGCGAGGTTAAGCCGAAGAGGCGGAGCCGCAGCGAAAGCGAGTCTGAAGAGGGCGTCAAGTACGTCGTCGTCGACCCGAAACCAGGTGATCTACCCATGTCCAGGGTGAAGGCCGGGTAACACCGGCTGGAGGCCCGAACCCACGCACGTTGAAAAGTGCGGGGATGAGGTGTGGGTAGGGGTGAAATGCCAATCGAACTTGGAGATAGCTGGTTCTCCCCGAAATAGCTTTAGGGCTAGCCTCGGGTTTAAGAGTGTTGGAGGTAGAGCACTGATTGGGCTAGGGGCCCCAACCGGGTTACCGAACCCAGTCAAACTCCGAATGCCAACGACTTATGCCCGGGAGTCAGACTGCGAGTGATAAGATCCGTGGTCGAGAGGGGAACAGCCCAGACCGCCAGCTAAGGCCCCGAAGTGCACGTTCAGTGGAAAAGGATGTGGAGTTGCCAAGACAACCAGGATGTTGGCTTAGAAGCAGCCACCATTGAAAGAGTGCGTAATAGCTCACTGGTCGAGTGGCTCTGCGCCGAAAATGTACCGGGGCTAAACGTGCCGCCGAAGCTGCGGGATGACCGTTGGTCATCGGTAGGGGAGCGTTCTAAGGGCAGAGAAGCCAGACCGGAAGGACTGGTGGAGCGCTTAGAAGTGAGAATGCCGGTATGAGTAGCGAAAACAGAGGTGAGAATCCTCTGCGCCGAAAGCCTAAGGGTTCCTGAGGAAGGTTCGTCCGCTCAGGGTTAGTCGGGACCTAAGCCGAGGCCGAAAGGCGTAGGTGATGGACAACAGGTGGAGATTCCTGTACCACCTTCTTCCCGTTTGAGCGATGGGGGGACGCAGGAGGATAGGGCGAGCAGGCGGCTGGAAGAGCCTGTCCAAGCCGTGAGGCTGATCCGCAGGCAAATCCGCGGATCGCAAGGCCAAGCGGTGACGGCGACGGAGCATTCCGGAAGTCCCTGATTCCACACTGCCAAGAAAAGCCTCTAGCGAGGGAAGAGGTGCCCGTACCGCAAACCGACACAGGCAGGCGAGGAGAGAATCCTAAGGCGCGCGGGAGAACTCTCGTTAAGGAACTCGGCAAAATGACCCCGTAACTTCGGGAGAAGGGGTGCTCTTTCGGGTGAAGAGCCTGGAAGAGCCGCAGTGAAAAGGCCCAAGCGACTGTTTATCAAAAACACAGGTCTCTGCGAAGCCGAAAGGCGACGTATAGGGGCTGACACCTGCCCGGTGCTGGAAGGTTAAGGGGAGCGCTTAGCGGAAGCGAAGGTGCGAACCGAAGCCCCAGTAAACGGCGGCCGTAACTATAACGGTCCTAAGGTAGCGAAATTCCTTGTCGGGTAAGTTCCGACCCGCACGAAAGGTGTAACGACTTGGGCGCTGTCTCAACGAGAGACCCGGTGAAATTATACTACCTGTGAAGATGCAGGTTACCCGCGACAGGACGGAAAGACCCCGTGGAGCTTTACTGCAGCCTGATATGGAATTTTGGTATCGCTTGTACAGGATAGGTGGGAGCCTGGGAAGCCGGAGCGCCAGCTTCGGTGGAGGCGGCGGTGGGATACCACCCTGGCGGTATTGAAATTCTAACCCGCACCCCTTAGCGGGGTGGGAGACAGTGTCAGGCGGGCAGTTTGACTGGGGCGGTCGCCTCCCAAAAGGTAACGGAGGCGCCCAAAGGTTCCCTCAGAATGGTTGGAAATCATTCGGAGAGTGCAAAGGCACAAGGGAGCTTGACTGCGAGACGGACAGGTCGAGCAGGGACGAAAGTCGGGCTTAGTGATCCGGTGGTTCCGCATGGAAGGGCCATCGCTCAACGGATAAAAGCTACCCCGGGGATAACAGGCTGATCTCCCCCAAGAGTCCACATCGACGGGGAGGTTTGGCACCTCGATGTCGGCTCATCGCATCCTGGGGCTGTAGTCGGTCCCAAGGGTTGGGCTGTTCGCCCATTAAAGCGGTACGCGAGCTGGGTTCAGAACGTCGTGAGACAGTTCGGTCCCTATCCGTCGCGGGCGGAGGAAATTTGAGAGGAGCTGTCCTTAGTACGAGAGGACCGGGATGGACGCACCGCTGGTGTACCAGTTGTCCCGCCAGGGGCACCGCTGGGTAGCTATGTGCGGACGGGATAAGCGCTGAAAGCATCTAAGCGTGAAGCCCCCTCAAGATGAGATTTCCCACCGCGTGAAGCGGGTAAGATCCCTCGAAGATGACGAGGTCGATAGGTCCGAGGTGGAAGCGTGGCGACACGTGGAGCTGACGGATACTAATCGATCGAGGGCTTGACCTATGAGCGGCTTCTTCCGACGGTTATCTAGTTTTGAAGGAATGATTTCTTATCATGATGCGGAAGTATCACGTTAGCACATTGCCAGTGGATGGCGAGGGTAAACGAGTCCACGACTTAGCTCACGCGATGGTAGTGCGCCTGCGCATAGATACGAGTCTCAGATCCTTATGATCTAGCGAATGCTTATTCTATCTTATCAGATGTACGCGCACTACCTGAAGCGTGAATACATCGAGCAACTCCTTGGATGAGTGTCCTCTAGCTGAAGCTGATTGCATCATATCAAGAAGATCTCCTTCAAAACTAGATAACCGTCGGAAGAAGCCGCTCATAGGTCAAGCCTCGATCGATTAGTATCCGTCAGCTCCACGTGTCGCCACGCTTCCACCTCGGACCTATCGACCTCGTCATCTTCGAGGGATCTTACCCGCTTCACGCGGTGGGAAATCTCATCTTGAGGGGGGCTTCACGCTTAGATGCTTTCAGCGCTTATCCCGTCCGCACATAGCTACCCAGCGGTGCCCCTGGCGGGACAACTGGTACACCAGCGGTGCGTCCATCCCGGTCCTCTCGTACTAAGGACAGCTCCTCTCAAATTTCCTCCGCCGCGACGGATAGGGACCGAACTGTCTCACGACGTTCTGAACCCAGCTCGCGTACCGCTTTAATGGGCGAACAGCCCAACCCTTGGGACCGACTACAGCCCCAGGATGCGATGAGCCGACATCGAGGTGCCAAACCTCCCCGTCGATGTGGACTCTTGGGGGAGATCAGCCTGTTATCCCCGGGGTAGCTTTTATCCGTTGAGCGATGGCCCTTCCATGCGGAACCACCGGATCACTAAGCCCGACTTTCGTCCCTGCTCGACCTGTTCCGTCTCGCAGTTCAAGCTCCTTGTGCCTTTGCACTCTCCGAATGATTTCCAACCATTCTGAGGGAACCTTTGGGCGCCTCCGTTACCTTTTGGGAGGCGACCGCCCCAGTCAAACTGCCCGCCTGACACTGGTCTCCCACCCCGCTAAGGGGTGCGGGTTAGAATTTCAATACCGCCAGGGTGGTATCCCACCGCCGCCTCCACCGAAGCTGGCGCTCCGGCTTCCCAGGCTCCCACCTATCCTGTACAAGCGATACCAAAATTCCATATCAGGCTGCAGTAAAGCTCCACGGGGTCTTTCCGTCCTGTCGCGGGTAACCTGCATCTTCACAGGTAGTATAATTTCACCGGGTCTCTCGTTGAGACAGCGCCCAAGTCGTTACACCTTTCGTGCGGGTCGGAACTTACCCGACAAGGAATTTCGCTACCTTAGGACCGTTATAGTTACGGCCGCCGTTTACTGGGGCTTCGGTTCGCACCTTCGCTTCCGCTAAGCGCTCCCCTTAACCTTCCAGCACCGGGCAGGTGTCAGCCCCTATACGTCGCCTTTCGGCTTCGCAGAGACCTGTGTTTTTGATAAACAGTCGCTTGGGCCTTTTCACTGCGGCTCTTCCAGGCTCTTCACCCGAAAGAGCACCCCTTCTCCCGAAGTTACGGGGTCATTTTGCCGAGTTCCTTAACGAGAGTTCTCCCGCGCGCCTTAGGATTCTCTCCTCGCCTGACCTGTGTCGGTTTGCGGTACGGGCACCTCTTCCCTCGCTAGAGGCTTTTCTTGGCAGTGTGGAATCAGGGACTTCCGGAATGCTCCGTCGCCGTCACCGCTTGGCCTTGCGATCCGCGGATTTGCCTGCGGATCAGCCTCACGGCTTGGACAGGCTCTTCCAGCCGCCTGCTCGCCCTATCCTCCTGCGTCCCCCCATCGCTCAAACGGGAAGAAGGTGGTACAGGAATCTCCACCTGTTGTCCATCACCTACGCCTTTCGGCCTCGGCTTAGGTCCCGACTAACCCTGAGCGGACGA
>NZ_JYBP01000002.1 GCF_000948285.1 Geobacillus kaustophilus | reverse complement strand
AACGAAAATGGGTCCGGGGCGGTTGTAGGAAAAAAATTTCTTCAAATATCCGCGCCAAATGGATATTTGTTTGTCAATAATGTAGCGGCAAAAGTAAAAAACGGGAAATTGTATTTTATGGGGAAAGAAGCACAAACGAATAAAGTAGCTATTTTAGTTTATGACTTGAATATCCCGGCCCGGACGATTACAAACGGCCAAGTATATGCGACATTAAATACTAGCTCGAACTACGAAAACTTTGAAATCGCGCCGAACGGGGATATTTATTTGGTAAGCGGTAGCAATCTTTATTGTTTTGGGCAAAATGGATCACCAAAAAATATACCGGGAACGTCCCAAACCAGTAGATACTATGGCAGCTATTTGTTTGACCTATTCGCTATTACAGGGCAGGACGTTTATATAGAATCGCGTACAAGCTATTTGGACAATTTGCAAATAAATCGCTATAACATCAATGATTTAGTGAACCCGCTAGACGTTAAAGTGATCCAGCCGGAGTCCGTTTATGTTTATCAAAAATATTGTAGCGGTATGCACTATATATACCGGATTTAGATATGTTAGCGATAACGGTAGACGGGTACACATATTTTGTTGACCGCACAATGTTAGGTTTATCGAAAAATACACCGGTTAGAACATATGTAGATAATTGGTCTGCCATAACATACGACCCGACGAAAAAACAATTTATAGAAATACGCCATATAAAAAACGACGGGACCGAGCGGAAATGATTACACGAAACGCGACGTTACTATACGGCCGTTAGGATTTATAGGCGCTCGAAACCTATTGCCTAGCCCTGTCACCAAAACAAACACAAACACCATGAAATTAACTTATGACCTTTATATAGATAGCTTTTAATAACGGGGCGAGGTAAAGGAGGGCGAATAATGGACAACCGCGTAGACATTTTAGAAGACAAAGTAAAAAACTAGAAATACAGTATGAGCGGCTAGACGAGCGATTAGACCAAGTGGAAAAGGACCAAACGGAAACGCGCGTTTACATCAAACAGATTTTTAGTATTTACGTATGGTTTCATTTTGCCACCTTATAATCCGCTTTATAATTGAGGTGAAACGAATGGAGAGGCTCGATGCGATCTACAAAATCGGCGCGGCTGCGATTGGGGCTGCGGTTGGGTATTTATTTGGCGAGTCAACAGGGCTGCTACTCGTATTATTTTGGATGGTTGTGATTGATTACGGGAGCGGATTGGCTGCTGGTTACACAGAAAAAACGTTATCAAGCAAAATTGGATTCAAAGGCATTATTAAGAAGGTCATGATTTTTGTCATGGTTGCACTGGCTCATTTGGTCGATAGCGCACTTGGAACAAAAAATATGTTCCGCGATGCGACTATCGTTTTTTATATGGCCAATGAATTGCTGAGCATTTTTGAAAACGTTGGGAGAATGGGAGTGCCTGTTCCAGATCGTTTGATGCAGGCAGTCGAAGTGTTGAAAGGAAAAAGTAAGGAGGGCGATAAGAAATGAAAAAAATCTTCTTGGACAAAGGACACGGCGGCAGTGATCCGGGAGCGGTCGCGAACGGATTGCAGGAAAAGACCTTGACACACCAAATCGTTGAGTATGCCGTAGATCACCTATTTGAGAATTACACTGGATTTGAGCTGCGTGTCAGCCGTGCAGGAGATCAAACACTAACATTGAGCCAGCGAGCTAAAATGGCGAACGATTGGGGAGCAGACGTATTTGTCAGCGTGCATATCAACGCTGGAAAAGGAACTGGGTTTGAAAGCTATGTTTACAACGGCGGTGTTTCTTCTCAAACAATCGCTTTGCAAAACGTGTTGCATGGCGAAATTTTATTCGCAATGCGGGGATTCGGAGCAATTACAGACCGAGGCAAAAAACGGGCTAATTATGCCGTTCTTCGGGAAACGAAAATGCCTGCTGTTTTAACTGAAAACTTGTTCATAGACAGCAATGACGCAAAATACTTGAAAAATGAGGCATTCCTCAAAGCAGTTGGGGAAGCTCACGCGCGCGGTGTCGCGAAGTTTTTAGGATTGCCGCAAAAAGCAAAACCACAACCACAAAAACAACAAAAAGAGTCTGACGGAAAATTGTATCGCGTGCAAGTTGGCGCATTCAGTGACCGAGAAAACGCGGAACGACTGGCAGAAGAATTGAAGGGACAAGGCTATCCAGCCGTGATTGTTTGATTGTTTCCCCTGCCAAACGGCAGGGGATATAAAAAATAACTGAAATAGAAAATTTTTTATTTTATCTATTGTAATATTTAAATAGATATGTTATAATAAAATCAGAAAGGAGGTGAACGACAGGGAGATGATGAAGTGGCTGGACATCATCGAGAAACTTTGCAGTATCGCTGGTTTCGTCCTAGCGGCTATTGCCTTTCTAGAAGGACGAAGCCAAAAGAAAAAGCGACGTTCCAAAAAGAAACGTCGCAAATAAACCAAAGACGGAAGCCCGACCTTCGGGAAGGGCTTCTGTATAAAAATATTATCATCTCCCGAAGTGTATGTCAAAATTAGCTTGGATCGCCAACGTCTTGTTAGCGTTTGTTGCCGTACGTTTTTTAATGACCACTGACTTTAGACATCTCAGAGTATTGGATACCGTGTTATTGATCGTTATTGTTGTATGGGGGATTGCAGGTATTGCTTATGTTGTCTCGTATTTTCGCGACAGATGAGGGGGAAGTGAACGTGTCATATCACTTTGCATCAAAAAAAGAACTCGAGGACTTCATTAAAAGTGAAGTCCTCGGGGTCGCTGAAACAATGGAGATCTTGGGAGTGACATATCAACGACTTAGCAAGTTAATGGAATCAGGAAGAATAACACCAATTAAAATTTTCCAAAAAGACAAGCTGTTTTTTCGGACTGATGTGGAATCCCTTTCCAAAGAGCTAAAGGAACTGCGCAAGAAATACCGACCGTATGATGTGGAATGAGTCTAATAAACAACAGAGAAAAAGGCGGATCGCTCCGCCTTTTTGCATGGATTTACAGATCAGCGAGCGAGAAAGCCCGCTCCTTGAGGGGTGGGATGAAAGCGAGCCGTTTTCTTCATATTATTGAATGATGATGAAAAAAGCGGTATCATGTAATCGTCGCAAGGAGGTGAATCCATGCCGACCATCACACTAAGGCTGGAGCTGCACAACCCAACGAAAGTGAAACAGGGCATGTATGAACGGATGACAGAAGTGAATACCGCGTTTGCTAATTGGCTGTTGAATCATCCCGAGCTGAATCAAGCGACGAGCAAACTATTTAAAGAGTTTTCGTCGCAGCGGTTTCCTTCCGCTGTCGTGAATCAGACGATTCGAGAAGTGAAGTCCCAAAAGAAAAACCAGAAAACAAAGAAGTTTCGAACATTATGGTGTTGCTTTAACAATCAAAACGTGAAGGTGGAAAAGAAAGGAGAGTTCTACACGGTTTCCTTCCCCACACTGGAGAAGCGAATTGGCGTGCCGGTCGTCACGCGCCCCTATCAAGAAGCATGGCTGAATCGGCTGCTCGATGGAACCGCTAAACAAGGGGCAGCCAAGCTCTACAAAAAGAGAAAGAAATGGTACTTGGCGATCGCGATCACCTTTGACGTGAAGCCGCGGCACGAAACAAAGGTGATGGGCGTTGACGTTGGGCTTCGCTATATCGCTGTGGCCAGCGTGGGAACGAAATCGTGGTTTTTCAAAGGGAACCAATGCGCCTTTGTACGCCGACGATATGCGGCTTTGCGAAGGAGATTAGGAAAAGCCAAGAAGCTCCATATGATTCGCAAAATCGGCCGTAAAGAGTCCCGCTGGATGAAGGATCAAAATCACAAAATCAGCCGTCAAATCGTGAATTTTGCGCTCGCCAACGGTGTTGGCGTGATTCGAATGGAAGAGTTGACGGGGATTCGCAAGCGGGCAACATCGGCCAAAGAAGCGGGGCGAAGCCTTCATGCTTGGGCGTTTCATCAACTGCAAACGATGATTGCCTATAAGGCGGAAATGGCGGGCATTCGCGTTGAGTGGGTGAATCCAACCTACACGAGCCAAACGTGTAAATGTGGTTATCGAGAGAAAGCGAACCGAAACGGCATCCGCTTTCGATGCCAAAGGTGTGGATACACTCTCCACGCCGACTTGAATGGCGCCATCAACATCGCCAAAGCGATTTCGGGCTTCGCCGTCTAACCTAGCGCACTGGTCACAGGTGCGCCGCCCATGGGGGTACATCCTAACCCGATGGGATGGGGTGATGACACACCCCTGAACTTGGGCGTTGTCCGAACCAGAAATGGATGAGGACGTGAGCGACCCAAGAATCCCACGCCTTTAGGCGTGCGGAGTGTCAAGATCATTGAAACAACCGCAACAACCCCAGCAGCCGTACTCTGACATAAAGGTAGCCGGTGCGCGGCTGAAACTCCGGGATCAATAATGAGGAGGGGAACGCGATGGATAAATTAATAGTAAAACTGCTTGTTCTACACGCTTTTGTCGCTGATCAGAAAAGGGAATATGCTAAAATGGAAACAGAAGACGTTGTGGAACAGGCTTTTGCCGAGGGGATCGTCGCGGCGTGTGAGTTTTTTGAAGAGGCTTTGGAGCATATGATGGATTATAGATAGCGCGGCCGATGTGTATAGCGTGTATAGTTGTATCAGTACAACCGCACACCCTCTACACTTATGAGAGCGTATCAAAATATTAAAGATGAGCGATTTAATTACTATATTTTAAAACAAAAGTCGGATGTGTTCCAGGCACTGAAGCATTTCTTTTCTCCAGAAAAAAAGAGGCCGTTGCCTCGCGCTAGATTTTAGGATAAATTTGTATTATGAATTGATCTTTTTTCGTCCACTCCGGTTTACGCAAGTAAGTCGCTTTCTCAAGAACCGACTTGAGAAGGCGATTTTTCTTTTCTACATCGTCGGTGAGGCGGTAGGCGTCCAGCACCTTTTTAACCGTCGGGATGTACTCGTTGATGTTCTTTTCTTTCAGCTGCTCTTTGGCGATTTCCTCACGCAACTGCTCGATTTCCTGTTGAGTTTTCTTAATCCGATTGACGATCGTGTGCTGGCGTTCTAGGAATGTTTCAATCGTATAGACGCCTCGCTCTAGCAGATCATGCAACGCATCCTTTTGTTTATGGAGCTCTTGGAGCTCTTTTTCTTTTTTTTCGACGGCTTTTTGCTTTATCGGAATGATCGAACGCTGTTTTTTTCGAGCTGACTGATCCTCCCGAACCTCGAACTGATCGATGAACTCTGCGAGGGATTGCAAGATTCTTTCCTCAACGAGCGGCAGGAGCGCCCCCTTTTGCACCCCTTTGCATTTCGGATTTGGGCAGCGCACAAGCGGATGAGGACGGTCTTTACGCGGCTGATACCACATCGTATAGCCACAGACTTCACATTTCAGCAACCCGGCCAGCGGATTAGCCAGCGGTTTACTTTCCACCGTGGAAGGTCGCCAGCGGCTCCGATATGCCTTGTTAGCGGCCTCCCAGAGCTCTTTATACACAAGGGGCTCATGGGCATTCTCTTTAATATACCAGCGCTCTCTCGGCATTTTTTTGCGTTTATACGTGCCGTTTTGCTTAATGTATTTCACCTTGCCCCAAATGATATGCCCAAGATACACCTCGTTTTTGATAATGGCGCTGATCGTCGACGGAGACCAAAAGGACCGCTTCCCATCGGGCGGTTTTACTCCAAGTCGATCCAGTTCAGCGGCGATCGCCTGGCGTCCGTATCCATCCCGCGTCATTTCGAAGATTTTCACCACGACCCATGACGTTTCCGGATCGGGGTATAGCTTTAATTTTTCGTCGCGCAGGTATCCGTACGGCGGCTTTTTTGAGATGGAACGGCCTTTAGTGGCCGAGTCGCGCCGACCACCTTGCAAGCGTCTTGTAATGACTTTAAGTTCTTCGCGCGACACGATGGATTTCACACCGAAGACGAGCTCCCACGTCTCGCTTTCCGGGTCATAGACTTCCGTTGGGGTGATGATTTTCGTTCCCGAATATCTAAAGGCACGGTCTAAAATGCCTTGGTCAAGCATATCACCGCGGCCAAGGCGGTCAATATCCATGACAAGCACCGCATCAGCCACTCCTGTTTCCAGTTCACGCAAAAGCTTCTGGATCTCGGAGCGTTCAGCGATGGACTCGCCGGACACAATCTCCTCAAAGATGCCGAGGATATTGTGACCCTCTTTACGCGCTACGGCCAGCAAGTTATCCCGATGGCGTTGCAATGTGTCGTATGACGCGCCGGACTCAGCGGCCTTTTTCTCTTCCTCGATATCCTTCCGGCTTTTGCGAAGATATATGAACACGTCCAAGTTTCTGGGCCTATACATAAAACCACCTCTGACCTGGAATAGAACTCGCTATCACCATGTATGCAAAAAAGAGGCAAATATTCGGACTGGCTGTTCTGATTTTACGTGATTCATCCATTCTGTGCCGGTATAATTAATGATTTTTAGTTGTTCCTTTGGTCCATCTGCTGCAAATAGCGGATGATTTCTCGTTGTTCCTCGTCCGTTAAGCGGCCGTCAATAAACAATGAGCCATCATGTGCAACGGCGTACTCATGAAGGAGACTAAGATTGCTTTCCGCATCACGGCCGACAGCGGCGGCAACCGGTTCAGCCACTTGCATATGACTGAAAAGCGCTTCGTAAAACCGATAGCTTTCCCATTGCTCCTTAAAGCGATCCCAGCGCCGTTTGGCGAACAGCGGCTCTACACCAAACGTTTCGCTTAATACATAGATGATTTCCTTTTCCGTATGCGGAAGATCGAGCTCAAGCAGCATAAACGTTGGCACGCAAAGGTGAAGCGCAAAATTCGTCGCCTGGGCCTCTTGAAGCTGAACGAGTGAAGGCGGGAGTAGCATTTGATTGCCTGCATGGCGCAACACATGCCCAAGTTCATGGCCAAACTCTTGCCATTGTTGCTGGCGACTAAGGCGGCGGTCGATGATGATGCTGTACACTCCGTTCCGTTCGATAGCTGTGCTTCGGATGTCGGCAAAATGCAACCAGACGTTCAGCTTTGCGGCAATGTCGATCATATCGAGCTGGCCAGGCTCTGTGATCGCCAAATGGTCGTACAATTCGCGAATATATTGTTCCAGTGGGGTGAATTGGTACGACGAGAAGTTCATGTTAATCACCTCACTTTTATTATAGGAACGTGCGTTCTAGATGACAAGAAAAAGAAAGGACCCCTAAAAAGGGATCAATCTGTAAGGATAACTGACGAAACCATATTTTCTAACCGAAAAAAGGTTTGCTGTTTTTTTGTATTAAGCATATTATAAAAGTAAGGTGGTGAGCAAAATGTTCGGAAAAAGAATAATTGATAAAATCTTTAATGAGGCAATCAAAGCATCAAAAACACTTAATGAAGAATATGAAACTATGCGTGTTAAGAACGTCACACGTATCGTCGAGACTCATCAAATGATGAATCAAAAATTGAATGAGTTTCAAAAACATAAAGAGGAGACAGAAACAGCTTTTCGCTTTATTCGTAATAAATAGCAATTGGCGTAGCAATATAATCCCCTTGTTTAAGTATTTGGAAGCTGCCTAAAATTAAGTCGAACATGAAATTTGCGAGTTGGGTGAAGTCTTGCAATTCCCCTAAAACTCCGCATAAGTCGTCATTGTTGTGGATTATATCACGCTTACCTATGACCCTAAAAAGAATTTTTGCCTTGCGTGCCGAGGCAGATCGGATTGATAGGGCTGTTGGAACTTCGCGCAACATTCCTTTATCGATTAACTGAAAGGTGTTTGCTGCCTTAATTATTGAGTAGTTACCTAAGAAACTATTAGCGTACGAAGAAAATACTTGTATTTGTTTTAGAATGTTCCTTTGAAGCATTACAGATTGATGTTGATTAATAATATGTTGGGCTCTGATAAATTCGGGATTTTTAGGGTATTTTTTAGTTTTTTGCACAATCGTTTCTGCCTGCCTATATTCATCCGCCGATACATATATCCCTAATGTTTCTAAAATATCGTCTAGATCAGCAATCCTGCTGATAAACTCAAAATCGTAATATTTCCAATCAGTCTCCCATAGACAGATGTCCCCCTCGGTAAGGGAGCAGGAATTTGTTTTTAATTTTTCGTTCTCTTTTAGAAGTTGTAGCAATATGTTCAAAGCATAGTCATGAAATGCTTTGTTTAATAAATCTCGTTGCCCTTCTAATAAAGCTCTGGAGCTACCGTTGGTTTCATTTCCATTTCCAGAAATATTAGCGCCAAAACTTAAGCTCACATTGGATAATAGGCTACCTGTACCCGATTGGACAGTTCCGTTGAATCCAGCTGCCTTTCCTCTGGTTGTTTGTGACGTTTCTGTATTGGTTTCCTGTATTGTCTGTTCCAATGAATAATATGTTGTAATTCCCTTATCGAGTTGGGCGATCAGGGAATTCATGATTTCAGTATTTAGATAGATAATCTCTTTCATGCGTTTCTACTCCTGTTACATTTTTTAATGTTACAATGACAGACGAATTAGTGTCGAAAGCATATAATGGCAGGATAGATGTGGTTAATCTATAGCTAAAACATTTTAAATAACTACTTCATCCCAAAAATCATTTTCGTGCACGATAATAATTGGTGTACCTTTTTTCCTTAATTCAATCGCTTTCTCAACTTTCCGCCCATAGCAAGCGAACGCCCAGCAAGGATTGCCGTTCCCCCCCACGATGAGGTAATGGGTACTCTTAGTAACATTATTGTTGAATATTCCGCCCATCTCTTGAATAATACGGGCGATCTCATTGCGTGTTGCCCTGTGAGAGGCGCCGGTGAAGGAAAACACTTTATTTTCGAATATGATTTCTGGATTAACAGCGCATATGCCAATGATTGAGTATTGGCTTTTTAGGAATTTTACGTCGAATTCATTAATGTTGTGAGATACCCTTGTATCAATAAAAGTGGCAAAAAAGGCTTTTAGCAAGTTTTTCTCGTCTTCGCTGATAATCCCGTCTTGTTTTACACTCACCAGCAGGCTATGGATCTCATCAAAGGGATATGTTCCTCTTAAGAAGTCATGGTCATCAATCCAATTTGACAGTTGTTCAATTTCCACGTCATTTAAAACGTTGTCTGCCATGATGCCGTGGAGAATTCCATGTAACTGCTGTATAGATGATGTGATGACGTCGTAGTAGCTATTAAAATCGTTCTCATTAACGATATTGTTGCAAAGCCACAGAATATCCTCAAGTTCTTCTTCTTCCAATTTGTTATCCAGCAAAGCCTGATCAATTAACGGAATGATTTCATTAAAAGGCGCTTTTTTCGCAAATCGTCTATGTAGGTTGCACCAATGAATGAGTTCCGCGATCTCCTTTTCGTTAGTGATGTTATCGGAACGAATCCCGTGGATAATTCCAATCAAAGAGTTAATGGACTTGTGCAACTCGCCTTTGAAGGTGAACTTGCGATAATCTTCAATTTCTTTGAACTTGCTCATTTCCTCTCCCCATTTCATACGAGAATAAAAAAGACATCAAGCCACATGGCGGTGATGTCCTTTCTTGCTGCATATCCGTGTCATTTATAGACTCAAATAAATCCTCGATGACTTTTTCTGCTTTGCCAACGTACTTTCGATAGTCTTCCATCGACTTTAAAGCCTTATCAAAATCTTTTACAATCAACGGAGACATGAGCAATAAGTCATCAGGAGTTTGAATCAAAATACGCGTTTGTCCCGATTCATTTTTAGAAGCCGGTTCACAAACAACGTTAGGACATAGCCCGATGATTTCTTTCTC
>NZ_JYBP01000001.1 GCF_000948285.1 Geobacillus kaustophilus | reverse complement strand
GGTGACGGTACCTCACGAGGAAGCCCCGGCTAACTACGTGCCAGCAGCCGCGGTAATACGTAGGGGCGAGCGTTGTCCGGAATTATTGGGCGTAAAGCGCGCGCAGCGGTCCCTTAAGTCTGATGTGAAAGCCCACGGCTCAACCGTGGAGGGTCATTGGAAACTGGGGGACTTGAGTGCAGGAGAGGGGAGCGGAATTCCACGTGTAGCGGTGAAATGCGTAGAGATGTGGAGGAACACCAGTGGCGAAGGCGGCTCTCTGGCCTGCAACTGACGCTGAGGCGCGAAAGCGTGGGGAGCAAACAGGATTAGATACCCTGGTAGTCCACGCCGTAAACGATGAGTGCTAAGTGTTAGAGGGGTCACACCCTTTAGTGCTGCAGCTAACGCGATAAGCACTCCGCCTGGGGAGTACGGCCGCAAGGCTGAAACTCAAAGGAATTGACGGGGGCCGCACAAGCGGTGGAGCATGTGGTTTAATTCGAAGCAACGCGAAGAACCTTACCAGGTCTTGACATCCCCTGACAACCCAAGAGATTGGGCGTTCCCCCTTCGGGGGGACAGGGTGACAGGTGGTGCATGGTTGTCGTCAGCTCGTGTCGTGAGATGTTGGGTTAAGTCCCGCAACGAGCGCAACCCTCGCCTCTAGTTGCCAGCATTCGGTTGGGCACTCTAGAGGGACTGCCGGCGACAAGTCGGAGGAAGGTGGGGATGACGTCAAATCATCATGCCCCTTATGACCTGGGCTACACACGTGCTACAATGGGCGGTACAAAGGGCTGCGAACCCGCGAGGGGGAGCGAATCCCAAAAAGCCGCTCTCAGTTCGGATTGCAGGCTGCAACTCGCCTGCATGAAGCCGGAATCGCTAGTAATCGCGGATCAGCATGCCGCGGTGAATACGTTCCCGGGCCTTGTACACACCGCCCGTCACACCACGAGAGCTTGCAACACCCGAAGTCGGTGAGGCAACCCGTTTCGGGAGCCAGCCGCCGAAGGTGGGGCAAGTGATTGGGGTGAAGTCGTAACAAGGTAGCCGTACCGGAAGGTGCGGCTGGATCACCTCCTTTCTAAGGACGAAAAGCGGAAGCGCCGCGATCGGCTCTCGAAGCCAAATGTTCTTCACCGAGAGGGGTGCTTGCACCCCGAGGGGGAAGGTTATTTGGCAGAAGAGAGCCAGGCGCTGGAGCTAGACACGGGTCGTTATTCAACGCACAACGCGTTTTCGTTTCGTTCAGTTTTGAGGGAACGAGTCATGTTCTCTCAAATGTTTGGCGTCTGCGTCTACAAGCGGATTCGGAGAAGCCGAATTCCTCGACGCAAGACGAAGCTGTTTCAACGTAAGCAGGTTCACTCTTCTCGTTTGCGTCTGCGTCTAAAGTGGATTCGGAGAAGCCGAATTCCTCGACGCAAACCTAAAAAAGAGAAAATCAACCTTCGTTCCTTGAAAACTAGATAACCGGAAAAGCGGAGGCGAGCGTTTCGCCGCGACGGGCAAATGTTCTTCGTCTACAGGGATTTCTAATCCCGAAGGCGAAGGTTATTTGACCCCGAGCGGCGGCGAGCCGAAGCTAGGCAGGAAGAAGCCGAGACGCTTTAGGTTAAGCTGGAAAGGGCGCACGGTGGATGCCTTGGCACTAGGAGCCGATGAAGGACGGGGCAAACGCCGAAACGCTTCGGGGAGCTGTAAGCAAGCGTAGATCCGGAGATGTCCGAATGGGGGAACCCACTGTCCGTAATGGGGGCCAGTATCCATGCCTGAATCCATAGGGCATGGAGGGCACACCCGGGGAACTGAAACATCTTAGTACCCGGAGGAGAAGAAAGCAAATGCGATTCCCTGAGTAGCGGCGAGCGAAACGGGAACAGCCCAAACCAAGAGGCATGTCCTCTTGGGGTTGTAGGACCGCTCACGATGGGAGTGAGAAAGGAACGGGGTAGACGAACCGGTCTGGAACGGCCGGCCGGAGAAGGTGAGAGCCCTGTAGTCGAAACTTCGTTCCCTCCCGAGCGGATCCTGAGTACGGCGGGACACGGGGAATCCCGTCGGAAGCAGGGAGGACCATCTCCCAAGGCTAAATACTCCCTAGTGACCGATAGTGCACCAGTACCGTGAGGGAAAGGTGAAAAGCACCCCGGGAGGGGAGTGAAAGAGAACCTGAAACCGTGTGCCTACAAGTAGTCAGAGCCCGTTGATGGGTGATGGCGTGCCTTTTGTAGAATGAACCGGCGAGTGACGATGGCGTGCGAGGTTAAGCCGAAGAGGCGGAGCCGCAGCGAAAGCGAGTCTGAAGAGGGCGTCAAGTACGTCGTCGTCGACCCGAAACCAGGTGATCTACCCATGTCCAGGGTGAAGGCCGGGTAACACCGGCTGGAGGCCCGAACCCACGCACGTTGAAAAGTGCGGGGATGAGGTGTGGGTAGGGGTGAAATGCCAATCGAACTTGGAGATAGCTGGTTCTCCCCGAAATAGCTTTAGGGCTAGCCTCGGGTTTAAGAGTGTTGGAGGTAGAGCACTGATTGGGCTAGGGGCCCCAACCGGGTTACCGAACCCAGTCAAACTCCGAATGCCAACGACTTATGCCCGGGAGTCAGACTGCGAGTGATAAGATCCGTGGTCGAGAGGGGAACAGCCCAGACCGCCAGCTAAGGCCCCGAAGTGCACGTTCAGTGGAAAAGGATGTGGAGTTGCCAAGACAACCAGGATGTTGGCTTAGAAGCAGCCACCATTGAAAGAGTGCGTAATAGCTCACTGGTCGAGTGGCTCTGCGCCGAAAATGTACCGGGGCTAAACGTGCCGCCGAAGCTGCGGGATGACCGTTGGTCATCGGTAGGGGAGCGTTCTAAGGGCAGAGAAGCCAGACCGGAAGGACTGGTGGAGCGCTTAGAAGTGAGAATGCCGGTATGAGTAGCGAAAACAGAGGTGAGAATCCTCTGCGCCGAAAGCCTAAGGGTTCCTGAGGAAGGTTCGTCCGCTCAGGGTTAGTCGGGACCTAAGCCGAGGCCGAAAGGCGTAGGTGATGGACAACAGGTGGAGATTCCTGTACCACCTTCTTCCCGTTTGAGCGATGGGGGGACGCAGGAGGATAGGGCGAGCAGGCGGCTGGAAGAGCCTGTCCAAGCCGTGAGGCTGATCCGCAGGCAAATCCGCGGATCGCAAGGCCAAGCGGTGACGGCGACGGAGCATTCCGGAAGTCCCTGATTCCACACTGCCAAGAAAAGCCTCTAGCGAGGGAAGAGGTGCCCGTACCGCAAACCGACACAGGCAGGCGAGGAGAGAATCCTAAGGCGCGCGGGAGAACTCTCGTTAAGGAACTCGGCAAAATGACCCCGTAACTTCGGGAGAAGGGGTGCTCTTTCGGGTGAAGAGCCTGGAAGAGCCGCAGTGAAAAGGCCCAAGCGACTGTTTATCAAAAACACAGGTCTCTGCGAAGCCGAAAGGCGACGTATAGGGGCTGACACCTGCCCGGTGCTGGAAGGTTAAGGGGAGCGCTTAGCGGAAGCGAAGGTGCGAACCGAAGCCCCAGTAAACGGCGGCCGTAACTATAACGGTCCTAAGGTAGCGAAATTCCTTGTCGGGTAAGTTCCGACCCGCACGAAAGGTGTAACGACTTGGGCGCTGTCTCAACGAGAGACCCGGTGAAATTATACTACCTGTGAAGATGCAGGTTACCCGCGACAGGACGGAAAGACCCCGTGGAGCTTTACTGCAGCCTGATATGGAATTTTGGTATCGCTTGTACAGGATAGGTGGGAGCCTGGGAAGCCGGAGCGCCAGCTTCGGTGGAGGCGGCGGTGGGATACCACCCTGGCGGTATTGAAATTCTAACCCGCACCCCTTAGCGGGGTGGGAGACAGTGTCAGGCGGGCAGTTTGACTGGGGCGGTCGCCTCCCAAAAGGTAACGGAGGCGCCCAAAGGTTCCCTCAGAATGGTTGGAAATCATTCGGAGAGTGCAAAGGCACAAGGGAGCTTGACTGCGAGACGGACAGGTCGAGCAGGGACGAAAGTCGGGCTTAGTGATCCGGTGGTTCCGCATGGAAGGGCCATCGCTCAACGGATAAAAGCTACCCCGGGGATAACAGGCTGATCTCCCCCAAGAGTCCACATCGACGGGGAGGTTTGGCACCTCGATGTCGGCTCATCGCATCCTGGGGCTGTAGTCGGTCCCAAGGGTTGGGCTGTTCGCCCATTAAAGCGGTACGCGAGCTGGGTTCAGAACGTCGTGAGACAGTTCGGTCCCTATCCGTCGCGGGCGGAGGAAATTTGAGAGGAGCTGTCCTTAGTACGAGAGGACCGGGATGGACGCACCGCTGGTGTACCAGTTGTCCCGCCAGGGGCACCGCTGGGTAGCTATGTGCGGACGGGATAAGCGCTGAAAGCATCTAAGCGTGAAGCCCCCCTCAAGATGAGATTTCCCACCGCGTGAAGCGGGTAAGATCCCTCGAAGATGACGAGGTGGATAGGTCCGAGGTGGAAGCGTGGCGACACGTGGAGCTGACGGATACTAATCGATCGAGGGCTTGACCTATGAGCGGCTTCTTCCGACGGTTGTCTAGTTTTGAAGGAATGAATTTCCTTCTTGACATTGTTTATTTTCTAAGTATAATAAATGATGTCAAAATCAAAATGCTTGCCTAGTGGCTATGGCGGAGGGGAAACACCCGTTCCCATCCCGAACACGGAAGTTAAGCCCTCCAGCGCCGATGGTAGTTGGGGCCAGCGCCCCTGCAAGAGTAGGTCGCTGCTAGGCAATGTTTCATTATTCCGCAAATAGCTCAGCGACGAGCTTCACATCTTCGAATTCGCTACGAGTTGCCTCGACGCTTCTCACTTCCTTGAATTAGCTAGATTAGCTAGTAGAGGAGGCAACGAGTACATTGGGAAGATGCACATGACATATAGTTTTCTCATCATTCCGCAATAGCTCAGCGGTAGAGCAACCGGCTGTTAACCGGTAGGTCGTAGGTTCGAATCCTACTTGCGGAGCCATTTTTACGCTTCCATAGCTCAGTAGGTAGAGCACTTCCATGGTAAGGAAGAGGTCACCGGTTCGAGCCCGGTTGGAAGCTCCATTTATTTTCCGGCCCGTTGGTCAAGTGGTTAAGACACCGCCCTTTCACGGCGGTAACACGGGTTCGAATCCCGTACGGGTCACTCCCATTTCGGCCAATCGTCCTTTCAAGGATGATTGGCCGAAATGAAAAGCGTATAATTCACTGATCATAGAGACATAATAACGATTGAGTACAGCATATATTCTTCATAACGTTGGGCTATAGCCAAGCGGTAAGGCAACGGACTTTGACTCCGTGATGCGCTGGTTCGAATCCAGCTAGCCCAGCCATTATTTTTTTGTACATAAAAATGGTCATGAGCCATTAGCTCAGTAACGAGCGCTACATCTTCGAGTTCGCTGCGAGTTGCCCCGACGCATACGACTTCCTTGAATGGGCTGGTAGAGGAAGGGACATCGTAGGTTGTGAGTGTATACTTAAACTATGAGCCATTAGCTCAGTAGGTAGAGCATCTGACTTTTAATCAGAGGGTCGGAGGTTCGAGTCCTCCATGGCTCACCACAGCGCGGAAGTAGTTCAGTGGTAGAACACCACCTTGCCAAGGTGGGGGTCGCGGGTTCGAGTCCCGTCTTCCGCTTGGGCGGGGCCTTAGCTCAGCTGGGAGAGCGCCTGCTTTGCACGCAGGAGGTCATCGGTTCGATCCCGATAGGCTCCATCAAAAGCAGACTGCTTGAAAACCCAAAAGCAGTCTGCTCTTTTTTGTTATATCGGTATAAATATTCAAAATTTTGTCAAGTTGAGTCATCTCCTTTCTTTCCTCTACAATAAAGACGTAACGGGAATCAGAAAGGAGTGGGAGACAGCATGAAGCCAATTTCCATTATCGGTGTTCCGATGGATTTAGGGCAGACGCGCCGCGGCGTTGATATGGGGCCGAGTGCGATGCGTTACGCGGGTGTGATTGAGCGGCTCGAACGCCTTCATTACGATATCGAAGATTTAGGAGATATCCCGATCGGAAAAGCTGAAAGGTTGCATAAGCAAGGAGATTCACGGTTGCGCAATTTGAAAGCGGTTGCGGAGGCGAATGAGAAACTCGCGGCGGCGGTTGACCAAGTCGTTCAGCGGGGGCGCTTCCCACTTGTGTTGGGCGGCGACCATAGCATCGCCATTGGCACGCTCGCTGGGGTGGCGAAACATTATGAGCGGCTTGGAGTGATCTGGTATGACGCGCACGGCGACGTCAACACCGCGGAAACGTCGCCGTCTGGAAACATTCATGGCATGCCGCTGGCGGCGAGCCTCGGGTTTGGCCATCCGGCGCTGACGCAAATCGGCGGATACAGCCCGAAAATCAAGCCGGAGCATGTCGTGTTGATCGGCGTCCGTTCCCTTGATGACGGGGAGAAGAAGTTTATTCGCGAAAAAGGCATCAAAATTTACACGATGCATGAGGTCGATCGGCTCGGAATGACAAGGGTGATGGAAGAAACGATCGCCTATTTAAAAGAACGGACGGATGGCGTTCATTTGTCGCTTGACTTGGATGGTCTTGACCCAAGCGACGCACCGGGAGTCGGAACGCCTGTCATTGGCGGATTGACATACCGCGAGAGCCATTTGGCGATGGAGATGCTGGCGGAAGCGCAAATCATCACTTCAGCGGAATTTGTCGAAGTGAACCCCATCTTGGATGAGCGGAACAAAACAGCGTCAGTTTCTGTAGCGCTGATGGGGTCGTTGTTTGGTGAAAAACTCATTTAATGCATTTGGGCAAAGAGGGTTGGCTGCGGGGATTCACGGATGTGATGATGATTTGTTCCCGCGGTTTGTGAAAGAGGGGCTGCCATTTGTTTGGCGTCCCCTCTTTTTCCGTTGTATGATACAATAAATGTGTTGCATGAAACTTTTCTTGATCGAGCGCCGTAATATACGGTAAGCCGTGAGGCGGGGGTATTGTATTTTATGGATCTATTTATTAAAAAGAGAATTAAGGCGATCCAAAAAGGGGATCAAAATGCATACGCAGATCTTGTCGATTTGTATAAGGACAAGATTTACCGCCTTTGCTATCGAATGCTCGGCAATCGGCATGAGGCGGAAGATGCGGCGCAGGAGGCGTTTATCCGCGCCTACACCCATATTGATACGTACAATCCAGAAATGAAATTTTCTACTTGGCTGTACCGAATTGCCACGAACTTGACGATCGATAAATTGCGGAAACGGAAACCGGACGTGTATTTAGATGAAGAGGTCGGAGGCACGGACGGGTTGACGATGCAGGCTCAGCTTCCTTCCCGCGAAGCATCTCCGGAGGAGGCGGTGGAAAGTCTGGAGCTGCAAGAGACGGTGCAGCGGGCGATTGAGCGGTTGCCAGAAAAATATCGAAGCGTGATCGTGTTGAAATATATGGAAGATTTGTCGTTGCAAGAAATCAGCGAAGTTTTAGGGTTGCCGATCGGCACGGTAAAAACGCGGCTGCATCGCGGCCGCGAAGCGTTGCGCAGGCAATTGGGCCATTTATAAGAGGGTGGGAGATCATGAAATGTCCGAAAGAAATCATGTTGCTCATGCATAGCTATTTAGATGGGGATCTTCAGCCAGAAGGAGAGCAGCGGCTGAAAGAACACTTGCGTTCTTGCGCGGCGTGCGCTGCCCATTTTCACGAGCTGAAAAAAACGGTTGCTTTCCTCCAATATGCCGCCCACGTTGCGGCGCCGCCGTCGTTTTCGGCTAAGGTCATGGAGGCCATGCCGCAAGAGAGAAAGACCGCGCGGCTGCGCCGTTTTATGCATCGTCATCCGCTGCTCACGGCTGCTTCGTTGTTTTTAGCGCTCACTTTGGGCAGCTTCGCTTCTTCATGGGGAGAAAGAGGCGCGTTTTCCGTCTCTGCTGATGAACATGTCATCATCCGCGACCATACTGTCATCGTGCCGAAAGGAGAAACGGTCAAAGGGGATATTGTCGTCCGCAATGGCTCGATTCGGATTGAAGGAACGGTTGATGGGGATGTGACTGTGATCCATGGAAAGAAATATATGGCGTCCGCCGGGCAAGTGACAGGAGAAGTGGAGGAAATTAATCAAGTGTTTGAATGGATTTGGTATAATATTAAAGAAAGGTTCAATCGTGCGCTCCAATCGATTGAATGATGGCAGCCATCGTTCGATGGCTTTTTCCATGACCATCAGCAGATTGGAATTAGAGATAAAGGAAGTGTGAAGATGTCCTTCGAAGAGCTCCCCATCGTGTCATATTTGTTAAAAGTGGTTGATATTCTTGTCGTTTGGTATGTGATTTACAAGTTGATCATGATGATCCGCGGGACGAAGGCCATTCAGCTGTTAAAAGGCATTTTTTTAATTATTTTAGTGCGTTTTGTGAGCAATTATCTCGGATTGACGACGCTGCAATGGCTGATGGATCAGGCGATCATTTGGGGGTTTCTCGCGATCATCATCATTTTTCAGCCGGAATTGCGGCGCGCGCTTGAGCAGCTCGGCCGCGGAAGGCTGTTCACCCGCAATACGGTTAATGAAGATGAAGACCGAATGCGAATGGTAGAAGCTATTGTAAAAGCGACCGAGTATATGGCGAAACGGCGCATCGGCGCGCTGATTTCCATCGAGCGGGAGACAGGGATGAATGATTACGTCGAAACCGGAATTTTGTTGAACGCACACGTATCGTCCGAGCTGCTTATTAATATTTTCATTCCGAACACGCCGCTTCATGACGGGGCGGTCATTATTCAAAAAAATCAAATCGCTGCGGCGGCCTGTTATTTACCGTTATCGGAAAGTCCGTTTATTTCGAAAGAGCTCGGAACACGCCATCGGGCGGCGCTCGGCATCAGCGAAGTGACGGACAGTGTCACTGTTGTCGTGTCGGAAGAGACGGGAGCAGTATCGTTGACGAAAAACGGTGAGCTGTACCGCGATTTAACGATCGATGAGTTTCGGGAGCTGTTGACCGGCGAACTTGCTCCAGCGACGAAGGCGTCCGCCTCTTCCCGTTGGCAATGGAGGGGGAAGAAACATGGATAAGTTGATGGACCATCCTTGGTTTATTCGCGTCGTTTCCTTGTTGTTAGCGATTATGCTGTATATGTCGGCCAATGTTGGGGCGAAAACCGGCGAGACGCGCAACACGTTTGGCCAGGAAGATGCGGAAACGCTGATCGATATTCCGGTGGTCGCTTACTATGATGAAGACAACTTGGTCGTATCTGGCGTCCCGAAATACGTGAATGTTACGCTCCAAGGGCCGGCCAGCATTGTTAAGCCGACGGCTCTGCAGCGGAATTTCGAAGTGTATGTCGATTTAACGGAATTGCCGTTAGGGACATACACGGTGCCGATCAAATACAGGGACATTTCCGATAAGTTGAAAGTGACGATTCAGCCTGCCTCGGCAAAAGTGACCATTCGCGAAAAAGTGTCGAAACGGTTTTCGGTCGGTGTTGAATTTTTCAATCGAAACAAAATGCCGGATGGCTATTCTGTTGGAGAACCGATGGTGAAACCAAATGCTGTGACGATTACAGGGGCGAAGGAACTGATCGACGAGATTGCGTTTGTCAAAGCCATCGTCGACTTAGATGGAGCGACGGAAACGCTGACGAGAGAAGCGCGCGTTCGGGTGTACGATCGGCGGGGGAATGAGTTGGATATCGAACCAGAGCCATCGTCGGTGGAAGTGACCGTTCCGGTGGAAAGCCCGAGCAAGACGGTGCCGGTTCAAGTGCGAACAACTGGGGAGCTGCCGGATGGCGTGCATCTTGTCAGCATCACGCCGGAGCCGGATCGGGTCACGATTTACGGACCAAAAGAGGTGCTGAACCGTATTGACAAGTTGGAAGGATTGACAGTTGACTTGGACGATATTACCGATGATGAGACGGTAGAACTTGACGTTCCGCTCCCTGATGGGGCAAAAAGCGTCGACCCAGACAAAATCAAGGTGCATATTGATGTGGAAAAAGACGTCACGCAAACGTGGAAAGACGTGCCGATCGCCGTCGTCGGCTTGCCGGATTCATACAAAGCGGAATTTGTCAAACCGGTTGAAGGAAAGATTACGATTCGACTGATCGGTCCACCTGACATTGTCCGCGGATTGACAAAAGATGACGTCCGTTTGTATGTCGATGTCAGCGGGCTTGATGTCGGCGAGCATCAAGTCCCTATTCAATGGGACAATCCTAACGACGTTCAATGGCAACCTTCGACGGAAACAGCGATGGTTCATATTAGCGAAAAAGCAACTGCACAATAAACTGCATAGTAAGGAGAGAGTGAGCCAATGGGCAAATATTTTGGCACTGATGGTGTACGAGGAGTCGCGAATCGTGAATTGACGCCAGAGCTGGCGTTTCAAATCGGGCGCTGCGGAGGATATGTGCTGACGAAAAGCGCTGAGCGCCCAAAAGTGCTGATCGGGCGCGATACGCGCATTTCCGGCCATATGCTTGAAGGGGCTCTTGTCGCCGGGTTGCTCTCGATTGGAGCGGAAGTCATGCGCCTTGGCGTCATCTCCACGCCAGGCGTCGCCTATTTGACGAAGGCGCTCGGCGCGCAGGCCGGCATTATGATTTCCGCCTCCCACAATCCGGTGCAAGATAACGGCATCAAATTTTTCGGTCCGGACGGGTTTAAGCTGTCGGATGAGCAGGAAGCGGAGATTGAGGCGTTGATCGACAGCGCGGAGGACATGCTGCCGCGGCCGATTGGGGCTGGGCTTGGGCAAGTCAACGACTACTTTGAAGGCGGACAAAAATATTTGCAGTATTTAAAACAAACGATCGATGAAGAAGATTTTTCCGGGATGAAAATCGCCCTCGACTGCGCGCACGGGGCGACGTCATCGCTTGCAACGTACTTATTTGCCGATTTGGATGCGGATGTCGTCACGATGGGGGCGTCGCCCAATGGGCTCAACATTAACGAAGGGGTCGGCTCCACCCATCCCGAAGCGCTGGCCGCGTTTGTCAAAGAAAAAGGTGCTGATGTCGGGCTCGCTTTTGACGGCGACGGCGATCGCCTCATCGCTGTGGATGAGAACGGCAGCATCGTCGACGGCGATCAAATTATGTACATTTGCGCCAAATATTTAAAAGAAACAGGCCGTCTCAAACAACAAACCGTCGTCTCAACCGTCATGAGCAATCTCGGGTTTTACAAAGCGCTTGAGGCGCAAGGCATTAAAAGCGTGCAGACAGCTGTCGGCGACCGCTATGTCGTCGAGGAAATGAAAAAGAACGGCTACAACCTCGGCGGCGAGCAGTCCGGACACATCATCTTCCTCGACTACAACACGACGGGAGACGGGATGTTGACGGCGCTTCAGCTTGTCAACATCATGAAAATCAAAGGCAAGCCGCTTTCCGAATTGGCGGGCGAAATGAAAAAATATCCGCAGCTGCTTGTGAACGTCCGGGTAAAAGAGAAAGAAAAAGTGATGGAAAATGAGCAAGTGAAGAGTGTGATCGCAGAAGTGGAAGCGGAAATGAACGGCAACGGCCGCGTTCTTGTCCGCCCATCGGGCACCGAACCGCTCGTGCGCATTATGGCTGAGGCCCCGACGGAGGAAGCGTGCCGCGCCTATGTTGAGCGGATCGCGGATGTCGTCCGCCGTGAAATGGGAGCGGAATAACCGTCCGCTTGGACAACCACCCTATGCATAAACGGAACGTTCGCTTCCGTTTATGCATAGGTTATTTTATACAGATAGTTGACGCCGATGGGAATGTCCTGTAATATTAACGTTGTTGCCTTTTTCTTGAAAGGAGGCGATGGAAGGGCGAAGAACGGAACATGGTGAAGTGATGGCTTGCCGCAACCGCAGGCATGGCCAACAAAGCAAAAAGGTGGTTGGTTGTTGCATCGGTTTTGACGAGACAAAAGCGCCTGGACTAAGCGCGGAGCGGAAGCGCGCTTAGTTGACGAGGAGGAGGTTTATCGAGGTTTTCGGCGGATGCCTCCCGGCTGGAGCGATGACAGCCGCAAGTCCTCTCTTAAAACAAAGGGGTGACCCTTTGCACAAAGGGGAGGATGTCATCGCACGAACCCACAAGAAGGGAGTCTGCCGCGTTCATCGGCGAGGCCCCTAATTTGCTCTTTGACAACTGGACAGAACGGATCTCGTTGGCGGCAGCCTCCAAGATGAAAAGGAGGAACATTTGCCATGTGCGGCATTGTTGGTTATATCGGTTACCAAGATGTGAAAGAAATTTTACTGCGCGGATTGGAAAAACTCGAGTATCGCGGCTACGATTCGGCGGGGATCGCCGTATTGAACGAAAACGGCGTGCACGTATTTAAGGAAAAAGGACGGATCGCAGATTTGCGCCGCATCGTCGATCCGAATGTGAAAGCGACCGTCGGCATCGGCCATACACGTTGGGCGACGCACGGGGCGCCAAGCCGGGTGAACGCTCACCCGCATCAAAGCGCGTCGGGCCGTTTTACGCTCGTGCATAACGGCGTCATCGAGAACTATGAAATGGTGAAGCGCGATTATTTAGCCGATGTCGCGTTTCAAAGCGACACCGACACGGAAGTGATTGTCCAGCTTGTGGAAAAATTTGTCCACGACGGGCTGACGACGAAAGAAGCGTTTCGAAAAACGCTCTCGCTGTTAAAAGGGTCGTACGCCATCGCCATGATCGATGCGCAAGACGAAAACACGATCTACGCAGCGAAAAACAAAAGCCCGCTTCTCGTCGGATTGGGTGATGGGTTTAATGTCGTCGCCAGCGACGCGATGGCGATGCTTCAAGTGACCAACCAATTCGTCGAACTGATGGACGGGGAAATGGTCATCGTCACGAGCGAGAACGTCACGATTCAAACGCTGGACGGTGAAACCGTCGAACGGCAGCCGTTTACGGCCGAGCTCGATGCGAGCGACATTGAAAAAGGAACGTATCCGCACTATATGTTGAAAGAAATCGACGAGCAGCCATTTGTCATCCGCCGCATCATCCAAAAGTACCAAGATGAAAACGGCGGATTGGCGATTGACCAAGCGATCATCAACGAAGTGCTGAACGCTGACCGCCTGTACATTGTCGCGTGCGGAACGAGCTACCACGCGGGTCTCGTCGGCAAACAATTGATCGAATCGTGGGCGAAAATTCCGGTTGAAGTGCACATCGCCAGCGAATTTTCGTACAACATGCCGCTGTTGTCGGAAAAGCCGCTCTTCCTCTTTATTTCGCAAAGCGGCGAGACAGCTGACAGCCGCGCCGTGCTCGTGCAAACGAACAAACTCGGCCATAAAGCGATCACGATCACGAACGTCCCAGGTTCGACGTTGTCGCGCGAAGCTGACTATACGCTTTTATTGCACGCCGGCCCGGAAATCGCGGTAGCTTCGACGAAGGCGTACACGGCGCAAATTGCGGTGCTGGCGATTTTGGCGGCGGCCGCGGCGAAAGCAAAAGGCCTCGAATTGGATTTTGACTTGACAAAAGAGCTCGCCATCATCGCCAATGTGATGGAAATGCTGTGCGACGCGAAAGAGGAAATGGAGAAAATCGCGAGCGACTACTTAACGCTGACGCGCAACTGCTTCTTTATTGGCCGTGCGGTTGACTACTATGTCTGCTTAGAAGGTGCGCTCAAGCTGAAAGAAATCTCCTATATCCAAGCGGAAGGGTTTGCTGGTGGTGAGTTGAAACACGGTACGATCGCCCTCATCGAAGATGGCACGCCGGTCATCGCCCTCGCTACCCAAGAGCACGTCAACTTAAGCATTCGCGGCAATGTAAAAGAAGTCGTTGCCCGTGGCGCGAATCCATGCGTTATCTCGATGCGCGGCTTAGAAGGAGAAGGAGATCGCTTCATCATCCCAGCCGTCCATCCGGCTCTCACGCCGCTTGTTTCCGTCGTACCGCTGCAGTTGATCGCGTATTATGCGGCCTTGCATCGCGGTTGCGACGTCGACAAACCACGCAACTTGGCGAAAAGCGTGACGGTAGAGTGAGCGGTTCGTTGGTCGGAAAGGCTGTTGTTGAATGACAAAAAAGTCGGGTACTTGACAAAAAAGTCGGGAACCGGACAAAAAAGTTAGGTACCGAACAAAAAAGTCGGGAACTGAAAGCCTGTTGGTGAATCCAGCAGGCTTTTGTTTTTTCTATTATCTGCGGAAAATAAAGTCGCATACTGAAAAATAAAGTTGGTAACTAGAAAATAATAATGGTAACTGGGAAAAGGTGTTGGCATAGGTTTATGCCAGCACTTTTTTATTTTCGATCAGATAGAATCACTAAAAAAAGCAGGATATTTTAAAAATATTTGTAATATTATGGTACAATTATTGTGAGATATCGATCTTCTTCAAATCACACGGGAGAACATAATTTTTTTGAAATGTGGTGACATGAATGGGGCATAGGTGACTAACGGGTGAGTTGTTTCAATAAGAAACAGTATATGATTATTAAAAATATTCAGATTTTAAATAAATTAGAAAGGAGAATCTACATCATGTCAGTTGATTGGAAAAGTGTAGAACATAGAATTTATACGATGTGTATGATTCAAAACGAAGATAAAGTTTTATTAATTAAACGACCTAACCATTTCGGTTTTCCGGGATATTTAGCACCAGGGGGAAAAGTGGAATTTCCAGAAAGTATCGTAGAAGGGGCTATTAGAGAAGTCAAGGAAGAGACAGGTTTAACCGTTTCAAATTTAATCTATAAAGGTTTGGATGAATATGTTAATCCAAAAGAAAATGTACGATACATGGTTTGTTAAAGCCGATGATAAAATCCCCAATATAGCCGGAATAAAATTCCCCACTTACAATAGAACCATAGTGTCAATGAGAGGAGCTATGGTTCGTGATTACGAGAGGGGAATTTTTTATGATCAAAGAGATGTACGAAAGGGGAATGAGTATTTCCGATATTGCGAGGGAGTTGGGGATTGATCGGAAAACCGTTCGAAAATATATTCACTCCCCCAATCCCCCTTCCAAATCTAAGCGAAAACCAAGAAAAAGCAAGTTAGATCCATTTAAAGAGTATCTTCAAAAACGAATGTTAGAGGATGGGGTGTTCAATAGCGAAAAGTTATTTTTCGAAATTCGACAACAGGGCTATACAGGAGGAAAGACGATTTTAAAGGACTATATAAAACCTTTCCGAGAGACGGCGAAAAAGAAATACACCGTTCGTTATGAAACGCTTCCTGGTGAACAAATGCAAGTCGATTGGAAAGAAGTCGGGGAGGTGATAATCGAAGGGAGAAAAGTCAAGTTATCGCTATTTGTGGCCACATTAGGCTATTCGCGGATGAAATACGCGGTATTTACGACCAGCCAGGACCAGGAACACTTAATGGAATGCCTGATTCAGAGTTTCCAATACTTCGGCGGAGTTCCGAAGAAGGTGTTATTTGATAATATGAAGACCGTTACAGACGGCCGGGAACAAGGAGTGGTGAAATGGAATCAACGATTTTCTGAATTTGCGAGTTACTACGGATTTATTCCAAAAGTGTGCCGGCCTTACCGGGCCCAGACAAAGGGAAAAGTCGAACGAGCCATTCAGTATATCATGGATCACTTCTATGTGGGGACAGCGTTTGAAAGTATCGAAGAATTGAATTTCCTTCTCCATCGTTGGCTCGATCAAGTGGCGAATCGGGAGCCAAACGCCACTACCGGCATTCCTCCGCAAGAGCGTTGGGCAGAGGAACAGCTGAAACCTCTCCCGTTGAACGATTACGATACGAGCTATCTTTCCTATCGGAAGGTGCATTGGGATGGCAGTTTCTCTTACAAAGGGGAACAATGGCTTCTATCGGCGGAGTATGCGGGCAAAGAAATTCTGGTGAAGGAGCGATTAAATGGGGATATTCGATTGTATTATCGAGGGGAGGAGATTTCTTACTTGAACCAACAGAAAAAAGTGATTTCATTCGCCGAAAAAATCAAAAAGAAACAGACGGAAACGGCCGTCACCATTTCGCCTGTTTCGGTGGAAGTGGATACTCGTCCATTGTCCGTTTATGACACGTTCCTGCGAGGGGAAAGCTCATGAAAGAACAAATACACGAGTATTGCCACCGACTCCATTTGCCTGTCATGGCGGAACGATGGTCCGCCATGACAGAATACGCAGCTACTCATAATATACCATATTCGGAGTTTTTATTCCGCTTATTAGAGGCGGAAATCATCGAAAAACAGGAACGATCGATCCAAACGCTCATCAAACTGTCCAAACTGCCATATCGCAAGACGATCGATCGATACGTTTGATTTTAACGCACTGCCTTCCGTGGATGAGCGCCGGATTCGAGAGCTGCTTACCTTATCGTTTATTGATCGAAAGGAGAATATTCTTTTTCTCGGTCCGCCGGGGATTGGAAAGACACATCTGGCTATTTCGATTGGAATGGAGGCGATCGCAAGAGGGTATAAAACGTATTTTATTACCGCCCATGATTTGGTCACTCAGTTAAGAAAAGCCGACCAGGAAGGAAAGCTGGAAAAAAAGCTTCGCATGTTTGTGAAGCCAACCATTCTCATTATGGATGAAATGGGGTACTTAAAATTGGACCCAAACAGCGCTCATTACTTATTTCAGGTCATCGCCCGTCGGTATGAACATGCCCCGATTATCCTCACCTCCAACAAAAGCTTTGGGGAATGGGGAGAAGTTGTGGGAGACTCGGTATTGGCGACCGCGATGTTAGATCGATTACTGCATCATTCCATCATTTTCAACCTAAAGGGGGAAAGCTATCGATTACGGGAAAAGAGGCTCCAACAAGAAAAACAGAAGGATCAATAAGGTCCTTCTGGGGAATTTTAAACCGGCGATTTTGGGGAAAAAATAATCGGCCTTGACAGGCGTACAGGACAAAGAAAAACGGAGCGATAAATACCAGTTTTTTTGGCAAACGTCCGCTTATATTTTAAACGTTCAGACTCGATCATCGTTAGCATCACGTCCACCTTCCTTCATCTTTCACTCACTACATCGATAAAGAGTTTTTCAAGATCTTCATTTTCGCTGATTTTGCCTTCGTATTTGAGCGCCCCATTTTGAATAATGCCAATGTAATCGGCTAATTGTTTGACTTCTGATAAAATATGGCTTGATAAGATGATCGTCATTCCATTTTCGCAAAACGATTGGATAAGGGTTCGCAAGTCCTGTATACCTAATGGGTCCAGTCCGTTCGTTGGTTCGTCGAGAATGAGCAGTTTCGGGGAGTTTAAAAGAGCTTTGGCAATTCCCAACCTCTGCTTCATCCCGAGAGAAAATTGGGAGACTTTCTTTTTGCCCGTGTTTTCTAAACCGACAATTTTCAGCACTTCCTCGATTCTCGAATTTGGCAAATTTAGCAGTTTGGCATACACGAGTAAATTCTCATAGGCCGTTAAATTGCCGTAAAGAGCCGGGGATTCGATTAGCGCCCCAATGTCTTTCAAATCTTTTCTGCTCCAAGGATGGCCGTTGATCATGATTTCCCCTTTTGTCGGACGCAGCAGCCCTGTCAGCATTTTTAAAATCGTTGACTTCCCCGCTCCGTTTGGCCCGAGCAGTCCATAAATCGTCTGTTTTTTCACTCTCATTGACACATTGTCCACCGCTAGCTGTTTGCCAAACGTTTTGCTTAAATGATGAGTTTCCAATAGATATTCTCCCATGTTCATGCTCCTTTCATTAATGAACGGTTTTGTTAGCGAGACTAATCATCGTCTCTGTGTTGCTTTTATAGTAATACGTCCTTATAATGTTTTTATCAGAAAAAAGCACGGAAATTTGGCAAAGGAGAGACGTGTAGGGGGGGAGATAGGGTTTGCGTGATCGCATCGACTTCTTATGCAAGTCCATTCTGGCGATCAAAACAGCGGGTCGATTGGTCCTCGGGATTGATGGGCTAAGCCGATCGGGCAAAACGACATTAGCCAATCAGTTGAGTCAAACGCTGCAGGAGCAAGGCGTCTCCGTGTGTGTTTTTCACATGGATGATCATATTGTCGAGCGCGCCAAACGTTATCATACGGGAAACGAAGAATGGTTTGAATATTATTATTTACAGTGGGATGTAGAGTGGCTAACGCATCAGTTGTTCCGTCAACTCAAAGCATCCCACCAGTTGACCCTGCCGTTTTATGATCATGAGGCTGATGCGCACTCGAAGCGAACGGTTTATCTCTCTGATTCGGACATGATCATGATTGAAGGTGTTTTTCTGCAAAGGAAAGAATGGAGGCCGTTTTTTGACTTTGTCGTCTATTTGGATTGTCTGCGGGAGATTCGCTTTGCCCGTGAAAACGATCAGGTGAAACAAAACATCCAAAAGTTCATCAACCGGTATTGGAAAGCAGAAGACTATTATTTGAAAACAGAAGAACCGATCAAGCGCGCGGACGTTGTTTTCGATATGTCGTAATAGGGAGAGTCATTGCCTGTTACACAAAATTTTCGTCTTCCTTGTATTCGATGCATCCGCGCTGCCGTTTTATGTAGCGCTGTACCAAGCGTTCCGGTTGTTGACTTATATTGACCGAAACGACGTGTTTTCCAAGTCATCGGTCAAAGCGTTAAAGGCGATCAAATACGTCATGGGTGACCTATGAGGTCGGGGGAATCCGCTGCCGGATGCCGCTTGTTCTGTCCTTTTTGCTGATCGGATTTTTCATCTGGACCGCGGAAAACATCGCCACCTTTTTTGGCGCTTGGCAATATCCAAACCAAGCGAAGGCGTGGAGCCTTGTCCATGTGGGGAAAGTGAGCTCGTGGTGTTTGCTCGTCATTGTCAGTTTTCTCATCGTGGCGACGTTAAAGCAAGTGAAGGGGAGATATCTCCATAACGAACAATCCCTGTGACAGGAGCGATGGAGCGTTCACTTGAAGATGGGAAATAGTTGTAAGCCGAGCAGGGCTGGGAATTGGCTGGCCGCTGCTCGGTTTTTTCTTTATGAGGGGCTCGTTCCTCACGGGAGCTGTGCCTTGATTTCTTCAATTTGGGCGAGGTGGCGCTGTTCATGGTAGCCGACAAATTCGACCCATTGCTTCAAATTCAAGGGCCCAAAAATTGGATGTGGGAACGATTTGGCTTCCCAATCAGCCGGGTTGGCTTGTTCCGTGATTTGGCGCAACCGTTGCCGCGATTGGCGCAATTTTTCTTCCAGCTCACGCCAAGAGAAAAAGCGATCGCTCGGGCGGGCGAAATCAGGCGCCTCCACTTTTTTCGAACGGTCCACCGTCAAGTGGATCGGTTTCTCCTCGACGGGCTGGCTCACGCCATGCGTCAATGTATGGGCGATCATGGCTGCGATCGATGTTTCGATTAAGTACAAATGTTCAAGCACTTGGGCGATGGTCCAAGTCCCTTTCGCCGCCCGGGTGTTCAGCTGTTCGTCCGATAGCCCGGAAACACTTTCGATCAGTTGTTGACGCACTTGTTCGTTATAATCCATAATTTTCCCTCGTTTCCATGTGGATTTTGTTTGATCATACTACATGGGCGGCGAGCCGTAAAGCCGTTTCGTGTTCGAGGTGATGATTGTTTTGACTTGTTCGATATCTTGGCCATAGTGTTTAGCGACGGCACGGACGGAGTCCAACAGCCATAACGGCGTCGTCAGCTTTCCGTGGAATGGACCTGCAAACGGCCATGGGCCGTCGGTTTCGAGAAGCAGCTGCTCGATGGGAACGAGGGATAACAGCTTTTGGTCGCGCTCGCGGTAGCACACTTCCGGCGTGACGGAAATATAGTAGCCGCACTCGACGATTTGTTTGACCACAGCTGGATCCGCCTTCAGCCAGTGGAAATGGGCTTGTCGGATGCCGGCCTGCCGCAACATGGCCAAGGTCGTTTCTGCGCGATCGTATACGGCGTGAAGAACGAGCGGCAAGGAGGCATCCGCGGCGATGGCCGCGATTTCCGCCAATCGTTCTTGATGCGCGGGCAACTCGATGCACGCTTCAGCGGAGTAGTACGGCAGTCCGACTTCGCCGATGGCGTCGAGCAGCGGCCGCTCTTGCTTGACGAGCTCCGTCCATTCGTTCCAATCGGCTCCGCTTGGCAGCGGCTGTTCGGGATGAAAACCGATGGCGGCGTAGACGAACGAAGGGAATCGCTGCTTCAGCTCGAGCGTCCGGCAGCTTGAGCGCAAATCGGTGGATACGGCGACGACGCCGGTGATGCCCGCTTCTTGCCAACGGTTGATTTGTTCATCGATGTCCGTGTACTGCTCGAGATGAATATGAGCGTCGATCATCCACAGCGCCCCCCTGTCCTTTTTGCCGTCCCGCCGGCTGAGGCTTTCCGCCTTTTCATCCCCACTCCTTATCAATCTGATACTTGCGGATGCGGTATTGCAAGTTTTGTCGGCTCAAACCAAGCGCTTTGGCCGTTTTGGTAATATTGAAGCCATGGTGCTGCAGCGCCTTGCGGATGTAGTAAATTTCGACTTCTTCCATGTATTTGTCAAGCGGCAAAATGTCTTCCGTATCAAATAAAAAGTCCGTTTTGGCATCATCGGGCGCGAGCTTGGCCCGAAAAGAGACAGGGAGATGGGCGAGAGTGATCGTCTCCTCTTGTTCCATCGTCGCCATTGTTTCTGAGATGACCGCCTCAAGTTCGCGCACGTTGCCGGGCCAGCTGTAAGCGAGAAATGCCTCTTGCACGTCATCGCCGAGTCCTTCGACATGTAGGTCATAGCGCTCGTTGCCTTGACGGATGAAATGGATAGCGAGCGGCAAAATGTCCTCTTTCCGTTCGCGCAGTGGCGGCAGGACGATGCAGTGGACGGCAAGCTGATAGTATAGCGGCTTAAGCAGCTTACCCGCTTGAACAGCGTCAATCGGGTCGCCGCTTGTCGAGGCGATGAGGCGGACGTCGGCCTGGATCGGTTTTCGGCCGCCAACGCGGATAAATTGCCTTTCTTGCAGAAAACGGACGAGCTTTTCCTGTAATGCCGGGCTTAAGGCATCGATATCGTCAAGCAACACGGTGCCGCCGTCCGCCTGTTCGAACAATCCAACTTGGGTTTCGCCGTCTTTTTCACTGCCAAACAGCATGGTTTCGATCCAATCGTCTGGAAGCGACAAACACGTTTGCGCAAAAAATGGTTTGGATCGCCGTTCGCTTTCGTGGTGAATGCAGGAAGCCAGCAAGTCTTTTCCTGTCCCTTTTTCGCCAATGAGCAGCACAGGCGCTTCCGAACGGGCGGCATGACGAGCAAGACGGATGGCCTTTTGCATGGCTTCGCTTTGGCCGATGATGTCCGCAAACGTGCGACCGGCTTCACCACGCTGGTGCTGCTCTTGGATGAGCTTGCGGAATTTGGTGATGTCTTTGGCGATTTCCACTGCACCGATGATGCGCCCGTCTTTTTGCAGCGGGTGCGTTTGATTGATGGTCGTGACTGCTTGACCCTTGTTATTGAAATACGTTTGCTGTTTGTTTAGGATGCTTTCACCGGTGCGCAGCGCTTCAAGCAATGTGCTCGGCTGCTCCGGGTTGAAGCGGAAGACGTCTAAAATGTTTTTATCGAGCACGTCCTCAACGTCCATTCCTTCGATCTCCCGCATTTTCCGATTGTAAATGACGGTTTTTCCATGTTGGTCGACCGCATGGACGCCAAGGTCGATCATTTCAAGAATTTGCTCGTACATCGATAAAAGCGTTTCCATATCCCGGTTCACGATCAGCACCTCTCTTTTTTGTATTATAGCATAAGGCGGACGGGAGACAGGAAGGGAAAGAAAGGTGCGAAAAAAATTTTTGCTAAATATATTGAAAATAGAAAAAAATAATTTCATAATAAAGTTGTGATACATTAGAAAGTGAAAAATAATTTTGCGTAGAAGGAGGTTGCTGTTCGTTTGATAAAAATGTAAGCGGTTGCGGAATCTATCATAGAGAGGGGAGAGTTTTCGGATGCAACCAGTGCAAGAACTGAAACGAGAGCTAAAAAGTAGGCATTTATTTATGATCGCGCTAGGCGGAGTGATCGGCACCGGTTTGTTTTTAGGATCGGGTTATACGATTCATGAGGCGGGGCCAGGAGGGGCCGTCGTTGCTTATCTTTTTGGCGGATTGGTCATGTATTTGACAATGCTTTCGTTAGGAGAATTGGCCGTGAGAATTCCCGATGCCGGGTCGTATCAGACGTATGCGACGAAGTTCATCTCGCCGGCAGTGGGGTATTGCATCGGTTGGCTGTCATGGCTGAACTGGTCGGTGACGGTCGGCATCGAGCTTCTCACCGTCAGCATCCTCATGAAACGATGGTTTCCCGATGTGCCGACATGGGTGTTTTGCGCCGTCTTCGCTTTGTTGCTCTTTTTGATCAATGCGTTGTCAGTCAAGGGGTTTGGCGAGGTGGAGTTTTGGTTTTCAAGCGTGAAAGTGTTGACGGTCATCGCTTTTATTGTCCTTGGGTTGGCGGCGATGTTTGGAGTCATCCATATGAAAAATGGACAACCTGCCCCGTTTTTCTCGAATTTTACAGACCATGGTGGCTTGTTTCCGAACGGGTTTTGGGCGATCTTTACGACGATGATCCTCGTGAACTTTTCGTTCCAGGGGACGGAATTGGTCGGCGTGGCGGCAGGGGAAAGCCGCGAGCCGGAAAAAACGGTGCCGGTTGCGTTGCGCAACACCGTATGGCGCATTTTGATTTTCTTTATTTTGGCCATTTTTGTGCTGGCTGGTTTGTTTCCGTGGGAGAAAGCCGGCGTTGTTGAAAGTCCGTTTGTGGTGGTGTTTGACAATATCGGCATTCCGTATGCGGCCGATATCATGAACTTTGTGATTATTACCGCGGTGCTGTCGGTGGCCAACTCAGGCTTATATGCGACATCGCGCGTTCTCTGGTCGATGTCGCGCCAAGGCATGGTCACTCCGTTTTTCAGCAAGCTATCGAAACGCGGCGTGCCCATCAATGCGCTTATTGCCAGCATTGCCATCGGCTGCTTGTCTCTGTTGTGCAGCATTTACGCCGAAGATACGGTCTACGTCTGGCTGACGGCGATCGCTGGATTTGGCGCCGTCACGGTGTGGGCTTCGATCGCGCTGTCAAGTTATTTCGGCCGGAAAGCGTTTTTGCGTGAAGGCGGCGATGTGCGCGATCTGAAATACCGGACGCCGTTGTATCCGTTCGTGCCGCTGGCTGCGTTTGCGTTGAATATGGCAACGATCATCGGGCTGGCCTTTATCCCAGACCAACGGATCGCTCTTTACTGCGGCATTCCGTTTTTGCTCGCCTGCTACGGGTACTACCACCTTGTGGCGAAAAAACGGCTTCAGCCTTTAACCGTGGAAAAAGGGGAGCTCAAGGCCGCCAAGTAAAAACAATTGAAAAATGCCATAATCATTTGCATAATATAAATATGAAACCGTTTTATGATGAAAAATTTTTTTGCCTTTAATTTAATAAAGGAGGATGACGAAATGGTGCAGCCGTACAGACACGAACCGCTCACCGACTTTACCGTGGAAGCAAACCGTGAGGCGTTTTTAGCGGCGCTCGAAAAAGTGGAATCGGAGCTTGGGCGCGACTATCCGCTTGTCATCGGCGGCGAGCGCATCATGACCGAAGACAAAATCATTTCGATCAACCCGGCGAACAAAACGGAAGTGGTCGGCCGGGTGGCGAAAGCGAACAAAGAGCTGGCGGAGCGGGCGATGAAAACCGCTGATGAAGCGTTCCGCACATGGAGCCGGACGAGCCCGGAAGCGCGGGCGGATATTTTGTTCCGCGCGGCAGCGATCGTGCGCCGGCGCAAGCACGAGTTTTCCGCTTGGATGGTGAAAGAAGCGGGCAAGCCGTGGCGCGAAGCGGACGCCGATACGGCGGAAGCGATTGACTTTATGGAATATTACGGCCGGCAGATGCTGAAGTTGAAAGACGGTATTCCGGTTGAGAGCCGTCCGGGGGAAACGAACCGGTTCTTCTACATTCCGCTTGGCGTCGGGGTCGTCATTTCGCCGTGGAACTTCCCGTTTGCCATTATGGCGGGGACGACGGTGGCTTCGCTGGTGACAGGCAATACGGTGCTGTTGAAACCGGCGAGCGCAACGCCGGTGGTGGCTTATAAATTTGTGGAAGTGTTGGAAGAAGCGGGGCTTCCGGCTGGTGTATTGAACTACATTCCGGGCAGCGGCGCAGAAGTCGGCGACTATTTGGTCGATCATCCGCGCACGCGGTTTATCAGCTTCACCGGTTCGCGCGATGTCGGCATCCGCATTTATGAGCGGGCAGCGAAAGTGCACCCAGGGCAAATTTGGCTGAAACGCGTCATCGCGGAAATGGGCGGCAAAGATGCCATCGTCGTCGATAAAGAAGCCGATCTCGAACTGGCGGCGCAATCGATTGTCGCGTCGGCGTTTGGCTTTTCGGGGCAAAAATGTTCGGCGTGCTCGCGCGCGATCGTTGTTCAAGATGTCTACGACCAAGTGTTGAACCGCGTCGTCGAGCTGACGAAGCAGCTCAACGTCGGCGACCCGGCGGAGCAAGCGACGTTTATGGGCCCGGTCATCGACCAAGGGGCGTACAACAAAATTATGGAGTATATCGAAATCGGCAAACAAGAAGGCCGTCTCATGACGGGCGGAGAAGGAGACGATTCGAAAGGGTTTTTCATCCAGCCGACCGTGTTTGCTGATGTTGCCCCGAACGCGCGCATCATGCAAGAAGAAATTTTTGGACCGGTCGTGGCATTTGCGAAAGCGCGGGACTTTGACCATGCGCTTGAGATTGCGAACAATACGGAATACGGATTGACAGGCGCCGTCATTTCGCGCAACCGGGCGAACCTCGAGAAAGCGCGGCACGAGTTCCATGTCGGCAACTTGTACTTCAACCGCGGCTGCACGGGTGCGATCGTCGGGTATCAGCCGTTTGGCGGCTTCAACATGTCGGGCACTGACTCGAAAGCAGGCGGCCCGGACTATTTAATCCTTCACATGCAAGCCAAAACGGTGTCGGAAATGTTTTAAACCAAAAAGGGCGGCGGCGTCCGCCCTTTTATAGCGAAGAAATACAGAGAAGGAAGGGAGCGGTTGATGATGGCAACGAAGTCCGAACAGCTTATTGAACAGACGGAGCGATATGGAGCGCATAATTACCATCCGCTGCCGATCGTTATTTCTGAAGCCGAAGGGGTATGGGTGAAAGACCCGGAAGGCAATCGTTATATGGACATGTTAAGCGCGTATTCAGCCGTCAACCAAGGACACCGCCATCCAAAAATCATTGAGGCGTTGAAAAAGCAGGCTGACCGGGTGACGCTCACATCGCGCGCGTTCCATAACGACCAGCTCGGCCCGTGGTACGAAAAAGTGTGCCGGTTGACGAAAAAAGATATGGTGCTGCCGATGAACACCGGCGCCGAGGCGGTCGAAACAGCGCTCAAGGCGGCGCGCCGCTGGGCGTATGACGTGAAAGGCGTCCCCGACAATCAGGCGGAAATCATCGTCTGTGAAGGCAACTTCCACGGCCGGACGCTCGCCGCGGTGTCCTTGTCGTCCGAACCGGCCTATAAACGCGGTTTTGGTCCGCTGTTGCCAGGGGTGAAAATCATCCCGTACGGGGATATCGAAGCGCTGAAGGCGGCGATCACGCCAAATACGGCGGCGTTTCTTGTCGAACCGATCCAAGGGGAAGCCGGCATCCGCATCCCACCGCAAGGATTTTTGAAAGCCGCGTATGATGTGTGCAAGGCAAACAACGTCTTGTTCATCGCTGATGAAATCCAAACGGGATTGGGGCGAACTGGAAAGTTATTTGCTTGCGACTGGGAAGATGTTGTGCCTGACATGTATATTTTAGGGAAAGCGTTGGGCGGCGGGGTGTTCCCGATTTCGTGCGTCGTCGCCAACCGCGATATTTTGTCGGTGTTTGAACCCGGCTCGCACGGATCGACGTTCGGCGGCAATCCGCTCGCTTGCGCGGTGTCGATCGCCGCACTTGAGGTGATCGAAGAAGAGCGGCTGGCAGAGCGTTCGCTTGAGCTTGGCGAGTACTTCCTTTCGAAACTAAAACAAATCCGAAACGTCGATGTGAAAGAAATCCGCGGCCGCGGCTTGTTTATCGGCGTTGAGCTGCATGTGCCGGCGCGCCCGTACTGTGAGGCGCTGAAAGAGCAAGGATTGCTTTGCAAAGAAACGCACGAAACGGTCATCCGTTTCGCACCGCCGCTCATCATTACGAAAGAAGAATTGGATTGGGCGTTCGAGCGGATTGCGAAGGTCTTGTCCCGTCCATAAATCGAGGCGAAGAGGCGAATAAAGCGATGGAAGAAAATATGTTTCTCTCCACCCAGCGCGTGATCAAAGAGGCGCTGGCCAAACTCGGCTACGGTGAGGAGATGTATGAGCTGCTGAAAGAGCCATTGCGCGTCCTCACCGTACGCATTCCGGTTCGTATGGATGACGGAACGGTGAAAGTGTTTACCGGGTACCGTGTCCAGCATAGCGATGCCGTAGGGCCCACCAAGGGGGGCATTCGCTTCCATCCGGACGTCACGGAGGAAGAAGTCAAGGCGCTGTCGATGTGGATGACGATCAAAGCCGGGATTGTGGGCCTGCCGTATGGTGGCGGCAAAGGTGGCATCGTCTGTGACCCGCGGAACATGTCGATGGGTGAGCTGGAGCGGCTCAGCCGTGGCTATGTGCGGGCGATCAGCCAGATCGTGGGACCATCCAAAGATATCCCGGCGCCGGACGTGTTTACGAACTCGCAAATCATGGCGTGGATGATGGATGAATATAGCCGCATCCGCGAGTTTGACTCGCCTGGGTTTATCACTGGCAAGCCGCTTGTGCTTGGCGGCTCCCATGGCCGAGAAAAAGCAACAGCGCTTGGGGTCACGATTTGCATCGAAGAGGCGGCGGAAAAAGTGGGAATCGGGTTGCAGGGAGCGCGTGTCATTATTCAAGGATTCGGCAATGCAGGCAGTTTTTTGGCCAAGTTTTTGCATGAGGTTGGAGCCCGCGTCATTGGTATTTCCGATGCGTATGGCGCATTGTATGACCCAAACGGACTGGATATTCCGTATTTGTTGGATCGCCGCGACAGTTTTGGCACGGTGACCACGCTGTTTGAGAATGTCATCACCAATCAAGAGCTGCTGGAAAAAGAGTGTGATATTTTAGTTCCGGCCGCGGTGGCCAATCAAATTACGCGTGACAATGCCCCGAATATTCGGGCTAAAATTGTGGTGGAAGCAGCCAACGGCCCAACGACGCTGGAGGCGACCAAAATCTTGACGGAGCGGGGCGTGCTGCTGGTGCCCGATGTGCTGGCGAGCGCCGGCGGAGTGACCGTTTCCTATTTTGAATGGGTGCAAAACAACCAAGGCTATTATTGGACGGAGGAGGAAGTCGTCGAGAAGCTGAAAGAGAAATTGACGAGCGCGTTTCATCGCGTCTATGAATTGGCGGAATCGCGCCGTGTGGATATGCGCATGGCGGCGTACATGATCGGGCTGCGCCAAACAGCGGAAGCCGCTCGCTATCGCGGTTGGGTATAATCATGGGAAAGTTGTGGCTAGGGGCGTGCCGCCCATCCTCATATCGTGGGGTGGGCGGCTTTTCGTTTGCGAGACGCCGATAAAGCCGGTGATGGGGGATAGCGAGGAGCAAAAGCAAGCCGCTTTTCTTTTTTGCACCGGAGATTTTTTTGTACTACCATATCATATACATACGATTAGGAAAGCGACATGCATACATACCATTAAGCTATGCGGAAGGAGAGAATGGCGCCATGCAGGCTTGGATCACTGATTTTATCGAGCAATTCGGATATATCGGCATTTTTTTGATGATCGCGCTTGAGAATATTTTCCCGCCGATTCCGTCGGAAGTCATTTTGCCGTTTGGCGGGTTTATGACGACGTACACGGCTTTGACGGTGCCCGGCGTTATTGCGGCGGCGACCGCCGGTTCGGTTGCCGGGGCATTGGTGCTGTACGGAATCGGCCGGCTGTTGTCTGTTGAGCGGCTTGAACGGATGGTCGACCGTTGGGGGGGATGGCTGCGGGTGAAGCCGGAAGACATCGCCAAGGTGAACCGGACGTTTCAGCGCTATGGGGTATGGGCCGTCTTTCTTGGCCGCATGATTCCGCTCGTGCGCAGCTTGATTTCCATTCCGGCTGGCATGGCGAAGATGAACATTGGGCTGTTTGTCTGGCTGTCCGTGCTCGGCACATTGATTTGGAATACGGCGCTTGTTTCGATCGGCGCAGCTCTTGGCCAGTCATGGAGGAAAGTATCCGACGTGATTGGCGCGTACGCTGAAGTCGTCTATGTCATCATCGCGATTGTCCTTGCCGTTGCAGTTGTCCGCTTTTGGAAAAGACGCCGGGTTTCATGAACCGGCGTCTTTTTTTGCGGGTGTCATCGTTCGGACCCGTTCTCATAACGGGCGGCGGATGTCAACGCTTTAGCAACAAGTAAATGAAATACGGCGCGCCGATCAAGGAGACGATGACCCCGGCGGGGAGCGGCTCGGCGAGGGCGTTGCGTCCAATCGTGTCGGCTGCAAGCAGCAGCCAGCCGCCGATCAACATCGCCGCCGGGATGGCCTGTTCATGGCGCGGGCCGACAATAGCTTTGGCGATATGCGGCGCCATCAAGCCGATGAACGAGATGCCTCCCGTCACGGAGACGGCGGCAGCCGCGACGGCAACAGCTGTCATCATAAGCACGAGCCGCTCGCGGCGAACGTGGACGCCGACCCCGATTGAAACCGAATCGCCTAAGTGCAAAATATTGAGATGCTTCGCCCGATACAACGCCACCAGTGTGCCCGCCGCCAGCCATGGCAGCATAGCCGAAATAAACGGCCAGTCATCGCCCCAGATGTTGCCGGAAAGCCAGCGGGCGATAAAATCGACTTTCGTCCGGTCAGCCGCGGAAATGAGGACGATCATCAGCCCGGAGAGCGCCATCGAAAACCCGACGCCGGTTAAGATAAACGACACCGGCTGCAGCCCGGTTGTTTTATTGTAGGAGACGGCATAGATGGCAGCCGCCGTCAGCAGCGCTCCGGCGAAGGCAACAAGAGGCAAGGTGTAAAGAAATGTTCCGGCCTCAATCGGGAAAAACAAAAAGAACAAGGCGACGCCTGCGCCTGCTCCGGCGTTGATCCCAAGCACGCCAGGGTCGGCGAGGTCATTGCGAGTGAGTCCTTGCAGCATGGCCCCGGATAAGGCGAGCGCCATGCCACCCAACAAGGTGATGAAAAGGCGCGGCAGGCGAAGGGAAAACAAAATGAGTTCCTCTTCCATCGAACCGTAGCCAAACAGTGTCGGGACGATGCGGTTATATGAAAGCGGCGCATCGCCGGTGCCCAAGGCGATAGCTGCCGTTGCGGCAATGAGCAGCGCAAGCAAGACAAAGAGCGAAAGGCTTTGTTTTCTCATGAAAAGCCCCTCCCTTGTTTCCGGACGACGAAGAGGAAAAACGGCAAGCCAATGACGGCGATAATGGCGGCTACCGGCGTTTCAAACGGCGCATGGATCGTGCGAGCTGCCGTGTCGGCCAGCACCATGGCGACGGCGCCGCCAGTCGCTGACAGCGGGATGACGAACCGGTAGTCGGCGCCGGTGATCCCCCGCACGAGGTGGGGAATCATTAAGCCGATAAAGGTGATGTTGCCGGCGATCGCGACCGATGCCCCCGTCAGCAAAAACACCGCCAGAAACAGCGCCATTTTCACCGCTGCTGTTTTTTGTCCGACGCCGACGGCGATGTCTTCGCTTAAGCTAAGGATCGTCAGCGGTCGCACATACGAAACGGCAATAGCCAGACCGATTGCAATGAGCGGGACGCCAACGGCCAGCTGTTTCCATGAGACACCGGCCACTCCGCCTGACGTCCACATCGAGACGTCTTTGGAAATGTGGAAATACAGTCCGATCCCTTCGGCGATGGCAAACAAAAGCGCCGAGACCGCCGAGCCGGCCAGGACGATGCGCAGCGGAGAAAACCCGCCTTGGCGCATGGCACCGATGCCAAAGACGGCCCCTGCCCCGACGGCCGCACCAAGCAAACAGGCGACCGTGATCAACAGATAATGGGCGGAAGGGAAAAAGGACATCGTCATGGCCAACGCCGCGTTCGCCCCAGCGGTGAGGCCAAGAAGCCCCGGATCGGCGAGCGGGTTGCGCGTCATCCCCTGCATGATCGCCCCGGCGACGGCAAGGCCGGCGCCGACAAAGGCGGCCGCCGTTTCGCGCGGCAAGCGGAGCTCGCGAATGAGATCAAGCTGTTTGCCTTGTTGATCGGAAAACAACGCCCGCCATACGTCGCTCCATGTCGTATCGGCGACGCCGACTCGCATCGAGCCAAACCAAACAGCGACAAGCAGGCCAAGCGACAGAACAAACGTATAGCGAAACGGCCAACGCCGGCGGTCTGCATCCATTGGTGACTCCCCCTTTGACATAAGAAAGGACGGGACACTCACTTCGGTGAACGCCCCGTCTCTTCGTCATTGGCCTAAAAAGTGTTTTTGAAAGAAATCGAGCTGGTAATCCAACGTAATCGGGTCGTTGAAATAAAATGCCTTCGCATCGGCGACAAACATATGGCCGTTTTTCACAGCAGGGATGTTTTTGAACGTGTTCGTCTCCATAAACGATGTGTCGCCGTCCCCGTTTTTGCTTAAGATGAGATAATCGCCGACAAACTGCGGGAGCGCTTCAAGGGAAACGGCATAGTAGCCCGGTTTGAGCGCCTGTTCTTCCACTTTTTTCGGCATTTTCAGCTTCATTTCTTGATACAAAATCTCGGTGCCGCGCGCCCAGTTGTTGCCAAAGACATATAGCTGCTTATCAAAGTTTTCGGCTACAGTAACGGTCGCGTTTTCCCCAATTTTGGCCCGGATTTCTTCCCCGGCTTGTTGCGCCCGTTGTTTAAAGTCGTCGATCCACGCTTTCGCTTCTTTTTCTTTATTCAACAGTTTGCCGATTTCCAAAAACTGTGTCAAATAATCGACCTTCCCATATGTAAAAGTGACGGTCGGCGCGATTTTGCTGAGCTTGTCGACGTTTTTCGTATTGGATAATCCAATAATTAAGTCCGGTTTTAATGCCATAATTTTTTCAATGTCTTCATCGGTCACGACTTCGGCATCTTTCAGTTTTTCTTGAAAAAGCGGGCTCATTTTCGACCACGAATCCACGCCGACAACAGGGACATCCAAGGCCAGCACATGCCCGGCAAACGTCGATAAGACGACGACACGCTTCGGATCAGTCGGCACTTCCACCGGTCCGTTTTCCGATTGATACGTAATCGTTTCTGGTTTTTTTTTCACCCGGGGACGTGTTGTTTTCCTTGTTGTTGTTCGCTGTGTTGCCGCATGCGCTCAGCACAAGCGCAAAAAGAAGCAACAATGCAAGCCATGTTTTCCTCATGATGAATAAGCCTCCTTAAGCAAATGATAGGTGAAACAAACGGGTTTGTTCGTCCGCGGATCGCGGCCGATGTCGGCGTCAATGCCGAACACGTCGCGGAGCACTTTGCGGCGGATAACGTCTTCGCTCCGCCCGGACTTGATGATGGCTCCTGCTTTCATAGCGATGATATAGTCGGCAAAACGGGCCGCCTGGTTGATGTCATGAAGCACCATGACGATCGTCCGCCCTTCCTCCTTGTTCAGCCGCTCCAGCAGCTCGAGCACTTCAAGTTGGTGGGCGATGTCCAAGTACGTCGTCGGTTCGTCCAAAAAGATGATGTCCGTCTCCTGGGCGAGCGCCATGGCGATCCAGACGCGCTGCCGCTGCCCGCCGGAGAGCGCATCGACCGGCCGGTGTTTTAAGTCGGCTGTTTTCGTCACGTGAAGCGCCCAGTCGATCGCTTCGTAGTCTTGTTTCGTCAGGCGGCCAAACCCTTTTTGATACGGGAAGCGGCCGTACGAGACGAGTTCGGCGACCGTTAATCCGCTTGCCGCTTCAGGCGTCTGCGGCAAAATGGCCATTTTTTTGGCCAGCTCTTTCGTCGGTTGCTGCGAAATCGCTTGGCCGTCTAAAATGACCGCGCCGGACTGTGGAGAAAGGATGCGCGACAACGTCTTCAGCAGCGTCGATTTCCCGCATCCGTTCGGCCCGATAATGGCGGTGATTTGCCGGTCGGGAATGCGGACGGACAAATGTTCGAAAATCGTCCGGTCATCGTAGCGGACGGTCAAATTCTCGGCGTATAAGCGGACCATGCGGCCACCTCCTTTTGAACTAAGAAAATGAAAATCAATATCATTCATAATCTTAATTATAACCAATTCATTAAAAAAGACAATGAATTTTCTCATCAAAAAAGCAAGTTTTATTATGGAAAAAAGAGAGGTCGGACAAGGTTTGCCGCGGCTCTCCTGCCGCAAAGAGAACACTGGACTATATTTCGCAGGCCTATCGCTGCATCCCACGCCGGAACTTGACCGCCATACGGCGGGTGCGGCCTCTGAAAGCCCGGCCTTTGCGCCGCGATCGTCTGGCGCCATACTGTTGCGAAAACGCAACGATTCCGGCTGTCTGAATGGCAAAAACACAACACATTCTGTATATTTATTGTTTTTTTGCAACAAAACGTTGTTGTTTTGCAACGGAAGATTTGGTACGGTGGATGATGGAGGTGTATTTTTCTGAATAATAAGACACTTGGTTTGTTGGCACGCAGTTTGCTTTTCAAAACAAAGTGAAGGCGAGACAGGGGGATGGGGGATGACGATAGAAGACATCATGTGGAAAACAACCGTTGCTGTTTTGGAAAGCGATTCCCTTGAGCAGGCGGCCCGTACGTTGGCCGAGCACGGGATTGCTGGGGCCGTCGCATGCGACAGCGAAGGGGAAATGGTAGGGGTGGTGGCGGCCGAGGATGTGCTGTTTGGTCTCGCGCAGGGGCACAAAACGGTTCGTGAGGTGATGCGGCCGCCGCAGCCGCTTCCGGCCCATGCGCGCCTTGAGGAGATCGCGTTTGGCGGCAGTCCGCTCCGCGCCGTCGTTGATGAGAGCGGCCGCCTGGCCGGTCTGTTGACAAAAGAGCAGTATTTGGCGGCGCAGGAAAAAGCGTCCCGCCTTCGCTTAAAACAGCTGGAAGCCATGTTCAACGCCGCCCATAACGGCATTTTGTCGATCGATGCCCAAGGGCGGATTACCTCGATCAATCCGGCGGCGGAACGGATGGCGCGGACAACGAAAGAAGAAGCGCTCGGCCGGTTGTTGACCGATGTCGTCGTTCCGTCCGGCTTGCTCGATGTCGTGCGCACCGGCCAAGGGTGTACGGAAAAGTACCGAGTCGGCAAGCGCGTCTATATTACGAATCGGTCGCCGATTATCGACGGTGGGAAGGTCGTCGGCGCTGTCGGGGTGTTTCAAGACATTTCCGAGATCGAATTCATCTCGAGCGAGCTCGAGACAGTGAAGCGCATCGCCAACGAGCTGCAGACGGTGATGGATGCGGCGGGCGACGGCATCGCCATCACGAATCGCCACGGGGCAATCATCCGGCAAAATCAAAAATGGGCCGCCCTGTTCCCAGATGCGGGACAAGGGCGCATCCCCGCCCCGCTCGACCAAGTTGTGCGCCAGGCGCTTGATCGCTGCCAGCCGTGCTCAATGCTTCATCAAGGGCCAGAAACCGGCAACACGTTGATCGTCTCCGCGGTGCCGATCATCGAGGAAGGCGGCCGGGGCGAGCGGGTTGTCGTGTACGTCAAAGACATGACCGAGATGGAACAGCTTCGCGCTGAACTTGAGGAGACGAAACGGCTCCTTCATACATTAAGCCGACAGGAAGGCGATGGCCTTATTTACCGGGCGCCGGCGATGGCGCACGTTGTCGCCATCGCCCGTCAGGCAGCGGCTGTGGATGTCACTGTGCTCCTGACGGGAGAGTCGGGCACCGGAAAAGAAGAGCTGGCGAACTTCATCTGGAAGCAGAGCACGCGCAGCGGCCGTCCGTTTGTGAAAGTGAACTGCGGGGCGATTCCGGAGACGCTGATGGAGTCCGAGCTGTTCGGCTATGAGCCGGGCGCATTCACAGGAGCGGCGAAAAAAGGGAAAAAAGGCTACTTTGAGCAGGCGGATGGCGGGACGATTTTTCTCGATGAAATCAGCGAAATCCCGCTCCATCTGCAAGTAAAGCTCCTTCGTGTGCTTCAGTCGATGGAAATTATGCGCCTGGGGGCTGAGGCGCCCAAACAGATCGATGTCCGCATCATCGCCGCGACGAACAAGCCGCTTGAAGAGCTGGTCGCCGCCGGGCGGTTCCGCGCCGATTTGTTTTACCGGCTGAACGTCATGCCGATCGCTATTCCGCCTCTGCGCGACCGGAAAGAAGACATCCCGCTCTTAGTCGACCATTATCGAAAGCAGTTTGCGGAAAAGTATCAAAAGCCGCTCATCTTTACTGACGGGGCGCTGGCGGCGATGATGGACTACCATTGGCCCGGGAACGTCCGCGAGCTCGTCAACGCTATCGAGCGCATGTTTGTAACGTCTGCCGCGCCCGTCGTTGACGAAGACCATGTGGCGAAATGGCTTCACCTCGAGCCGCTGTCGGCCGCCAATCCGGCGTCAGTCGGCGAGATCGTCCCGCTCAAACAAGCAGTGGCGGACGTCGAGCGGCAGCTCATCATCAAGGCGCTCCGTCGCGCGCGTACGTATCGGCGGGCGGCCAAGCTGTTAGGCGTCGATGCGTCGACACTCGTGCGCAAGGCGCAAAAATATAGAATCCAATCATCGGGAGGGGAAGAGGATGGATTTTATATTGTCAGACGAGATTGAATTTTTAAAAGAAAATGTCCGCCGATTTGTGAGAGAGGTCGTTGAGCCGGCGGCAATGGACATTGAAGAAAACGACCAAATTCCGAAAGATATTATTGAAAAATCGAAAGACATGGGGCTGTTCGGCTTAAGCATTCCCGAAGAGTATGGAGGCCTCGGCTTGTCGATGGTCGGCAAATGCGCCATTTACGAAGAGCTCGGCAAAACGCACAACGGCTATACGACATTAATCGGCGCCCATACCGGCATCGGCACGGTCGGCATCGTCGAGCTCGGCACTGAGGAACAAAAACGGCGCTACTTGCCGAAAATGGCGACCGGTGAATGGATCGGCGCCTTCGCCTTAACCGAGCCGAACGCCGGCTCGAACGCCGCCGCGATCAAAACGACCGCCGTCCGCAAAGGCGACCGCTACATCATTAACGGCTCGAAACATTACATTACTAACGCCGTCGACGCCCATGTCTTTACCGTCATGGCCGTGACCGACCCGTCGAAAGGTCCGAAAGGCATCACCTCGTTTATCGTCGAAAAAGATTTTCCCGGTTTTATCGTAGGAAAAGTGGAGCGGAAAATGGGGCTGCGCGGTTCGCACTCGGCCGAGCTGTTTTTTGATAATCTAGAAGTACCGGTCGAAAACGTGCTCGGAAAAGAAGGCGAGGGGTATGTCAACGCTCTCAAAATCCTCGCCAACGGCCGTGCGGGTCTCGCCGCCCGCAATCTCGGCTCCTGCGTCCGCCTGCTCGAATACTGCATGGAATACGCCGAACAGCGCGAACAGTTCGGCAAGCCGATCATCGAGCAGCAAGCCATCCAGCATATGCTGGCGGACATGAGCATGTTGATCGAAGTGCTTCGCTCGACCGTCTATCGCGTCGCCTGGATGGTCGATCAAAAGATGCGTGTCGTCAAAGAAGCGGCCATCGCCAAACTGTTCGGCTCGGAAGTGTACAACAAAATCGCTGATATGGCCGTACAAATCCACGGCGGCCTCGGCTACATGAAAGACTACCCGATCGAACGCTACTTCCGCGACGCCCGCATCACGAAAATTTACGAAGGCACCTCGGAAATCCAGCGCAACATCATCGCGAGTGAACTGCGGAGAGAATACGGAAAAGTGCGGGTATAAACGAAATGAGGCTGACCCAAAAGCGTCATTCCTCTCAAACGAAATACAACATATTACTCATGATTCATTGTTTCGTGGCGATATATGGTGATGAGCAAGGGTGTCCCGATCCTTTTGGGACACCCCCCCGTTTTTTTCACTGTTATTGTCGGAAAATGTCATTCGCTTTTCGTTGACGAAAGAAAAAGAAGATTGCTAGAATGAGAGAAAATGAGTGACTATTCACAATGCTTCGGTCATTTGTACAACTTGCCTCTTTGCCAGCAACCTGCCGATTGTCGCAACAGTCTATTTGTAAGCCCTTACAAAAATTGATTATCCTCACGGCCATTCATCCAGATGTGCAACATCCAATCAACATTCAAACAAATAGCAAAGGAGTGGTGAGCGTGCGGCGGGCTCAGCCGTTGGTCACTACAGGCAGCCGCGGGCTGCAGGAAGATTCGTTTCCGTTTCGGCTTTACCAAAAGGCCAAAAAGTTAGGGGTGTGGAATCCAGCTGATATTGACTTGACGCAAGATGAGAAAGATTGGGAGACGCTCCCTGTTCAGATGAAGGACGGAATTTTGCGGCTCATTGCCCAGTTTCAAGCCGGGGAAGAGGCGGTGACGCGTGATTTGTTGCCGCTTTTGATGGTTGTCGCCAAAGAAGGACGGATTGAGGAGGAGATGTACTTAACCACCTTTTTGTTTGAGGAGGCGAAACATACCGAGTTTTTCCGCCTTGTGCTCAATGCGATCGGCGTCAAAGAAGATTTGTCCCATTACCATTCCGAGACATACCATACGATTTTTAACGAGATTTTGCCGTCAGCGATGGGGCGGCTTGAACATGATTCGTCCCCAGAGGCCATTGCCGAGGCCTCGGTCGTGTACAACATGTTTGTCGAAGGGGTGCTGGCGGAAACGGGGTATTACGGCTTTTACAAATCGCTTGAGCAAATGGGCGCCATGCCTGGGTTGTTGAAAGGGATCGGCTATTTGAAAAAAGACGAGTCGCGCCACATCGCCTACGGGACGTTTTTGCTTCAGCGGCTGATCCGTGAGCATCCGTATCTTCTGGAAGTTGTGATGAAAAAGATGGAGCAGCTCGCACCGCTTGCAGTAAAACTCAACGAGGAAGCGGCGGCCCACGATTCCATTTTCGGCCCTGACTACTACGCTGACATTATGAATTTCACCGCCCGCCAACTGGCAGCGAGGATGGACGTGCTGAAAAAGGCGCAGGAGAAGTCGTTTGAGGAGCTGTTCGGTCTTGAGGAAAGCGAAAACGTTGGCTAGATGTTGAGAGTCGAAAAAAGGAAGGGAGAAATCGTCATGACCACTCACGTGCAAGTGCAACATTTCCCACTCTTTATTAACGGCGAATGGCAGCCGTCAACAAGCGGGGAAACGTTTCACGTATACAATCCGGCGACCGGAGAGATGGTGGCGACTGTCGCAAAGGCGACAGCGGACGATGTCGACCGGGCGGTGCAAGCGGCGCGCAAGGCGTTTGATGAGACCGATTGGAAGGCGATGAAACCGAAAGAACGGGCGCGCGTGCTGAACGCGATCGCCCAGTCCATTGCCGCCAACGCCCAAGAGCTCGCCTATTTGGAAGCGATCTCGAGCGGGGGGACGATCCGTCGCATCAGCTCGATCGATATTTTGCAGACGATCGATCTGTTCCAAACGATGGCGAACATCGTTGAAGAGTACCCGTTTTCGGAAACGCTGCCGATTCCGCCGTTTCCCGGCCCGGCGCATAACGTTGTTTGGCGCGAGCCGATCGGGGTTTGTGCGGCGATTACGCCGTGGAACTTGCCGCTCATGATCGCCTCGTGGAAAATTGCACCGGCGCTGGCGGCGGGCAATACGATCGTCGTGAAGCCGGCGAGCTACACACCGCTGTCAGCGCTGAAGCTGGCGGAAATCATTTCGTCCTTTGTGCCCCCGGGGGTCATCAACGTGGTGGCCGGCTCGGGCGCCGACGTCGGTGAGGCGCTTGTCCGCCATCCGCAAGTCGATAAAGTGGCGTTTACCGGTTCAACCGAGGTCGGCCGCCGCATTATGGCGCTGGCGGCGGAAACGGTGAAAAACGTGACGCTTGAACTCGGCGGCAAGTCGCCGAACATTTTGCTTGATGATGCCGATTTGGAGCTTGCCGTTCCCGGCAGTTTGTTTGGCGTCTTTTTGCACTCCGGCCAGCTGTGCGAATCGGGAACAAGGCTGTTTGTGCCCGATCGGCTCCATGATGAAGTGGTCGAGCGGCTTGTCGCGCTGACAAAAACACTTCGCATCGGCCATCCGCTCGACCCGGCGACCGATGTCGGACCGGTTATCTCCCACCGGCAAAAAGAAACGGTGCTCTCCTATATTGAAACCGGGAAGCAAGAAGGAGCGGCCGTTGTATGCGGCGGCCATGAAGTGGAAGTGCCTGGCTGTGAAGGCGGCCATTTTGTCGCGCCGACGATTTTTACGAATGTCACGAATGACATGAAAATCGCCCAAGAAGAGATTTTCGGCCCGGTGTTGTCGGTCATTCGCTACCATGACGTGGAAGAGGCGGTGGCGATGGCGAACGATACGACCTACGGGCTTGCGGCCGGCGTCTGGACGCGCGACGTCAACAAGGCGTACGCCATCGCCGGACGCCTGCGGGCTGGCGTCGTCTGGATCAATGACTGGCATATGCTTCGCAATGACGCGCCATTTGGCGGTTACAAGCAAAGCGGCATCGGGCGCGAAATGGGCAAATATTCGCTTGATGCCTACACGCAGCTGAAGCATGTGCATACGTCGATGGTGCCGGAGCTTGAGAAGCGGAAATGGTATCAAGTGCTGTTTTCTCGCCTGCACGCCATGATGAAAAAGTAAAGGGGGATTCGGAACATGACGACGTTAGCGAACTTTTGGCTGCGCACCGCCATTTATACCGGCTCGAACGCTCGGGCGCTCATGCCGGACTTGTTCCGCGGGTTGGGGGCGAAACGGGTGCTATTGCTTTCCGACCGTGGGCTTGAGCAGGCCGGGGTCGTTGAGAAAGTGGCTGACATCTTTCCGCTGACAACGAACGGGATGGGACCGGAGCTCGCCGGCATCTTTTTAGATATTCGCCAGGATGCGGAGAGCGAATGCGTCAATGAAGCGGTGCGCTATGCACGCGAGGTCGGGGCGGACGCCTTGTTGGCCGTCGGCGGCGGCAGCGTGCTTGATACGGCCAAAGGGGTGAAATACGCCCTGTTTAAAGGGTTGCGCGATATTAAAGAGGCGATTCCAGGCGGGCTGCGGTACGAGTCGTTCCCGCAGGCGCAATTCATGCCGATCCCGCACATCGCCATTCCGACGACAGCCGGCACGGGGTCGGAAGTGTCACCGATTGCAGTCATTTATAATGAAGAGCTGCGGTTGAAAACGAACATCATCAATCCGTTTATCAATGCCGACGTCGCCGTCTTGGATCCTGATTTAACGGTCGGGCTGCCGCCGAAGGTGACGGCGTTCACCGGCATGGATGCGCTCACCCATGCCATTGAGGCGCTCGCCTCGCCGACGGCGACCGCCATTACCGATGCGTGCGCCTTGCAGGCGATCCGCCTGATTCGCGACTACTTGCCGATAGCGGTTCACGACGGCGGGAACATTCGCGCCCGCTCGGAGATGCTGCAGGCGAGTTTGCTTGGCATTACCGCATTCAGCTTTGCGTTAAACGCCATCCCGGTGCATAATTTCGCCCATGCGTACGGGGCGATGTTCCGCATCCCGCATGGATTGGCGAACGCCGTCTTTTTGCCGGTCGTGATGGAAGCGATTCCGGATTTGTATTTGCCAAAGGCAAAGTTGTTGGCTGAAGCGCTTGGCCTTCATGATCACGGTCAAGGGGCCGATGTGCTGCTGGCCAAAGCGATCGAGCGCATTCGTGGGTTGCGCGATGACATCGGGCTGCCGGCCGATTTTGCCGACTACCCGATCACGGCGGAGCAATTTGCGGCCACCATCCCAGCGGTGGCCTCTGACCCGGCCGCGGTCAGCTTCCCGATGCTGCCTGAGTTGATTCAGGCCATCGGCGAGCGCGTCGTCAAGCTGGCAGTGGAAAAAGGATGAAGCAGCATGTCGAAAAGCAGGAATGGGATTTGGCGCTATAAACAGATTCCCTTTCATCTATAGGTAGAAAAAGGTGTCCCGCTCCTTGTGGGACACCCGCTTTTGTGTCGATCGTCCAGCCCCGTGGCCGCCCGATGACAGTGTCTAACGACCAAAGCCGGCTGCCGTTTAACCATAAATAAGTCGACATGGCGAGCAAGGCGAGGTTGAATTCATAGCCCGTTTCCCGGCCGTTGCCGAACAAGCCGGCGTCAGCTTTTACAGAAATCCCGCGCGAAAGCCTACTCCTTTAGGGGTGGGATGAAGCGTGTTGCAGTTCATTCATCGAACTGATATAGTCATGAGTACAGCAGGAAATGTATCAAGCGAAACCATCAAACGTTATGTGGAATCTCAAAAGAAAAGGGGTGAATCCATGCCCACGATCACACTCAGGCTGGAACGGCACAACCCAACGAAAGCCAAGCAGGAAATGTACGAGCGAATGACAGAATGGAACACAGAATTTGCGAATTGGCTATGGCATCATCCTGAATGAAACAAAGCGACGAGCAAGATATTCAAAGACTTTTCGTCACAAAAGTTTCCTTCTGCTATCGCGAATCAAACGATTCGAGAAGTAAAGTCCCAAAAGAAAAAACAAAAGGCAAAGAAGTTCCGAACATTTTGGTGTTGCTTTAACAATCAAAACATAAAGGTGGAAAAGAAAGGAGCGTTCTACACGGTTTCCTTCCCCACACTGGAGAAGCGAATTGGCGTGCCTGTCGTCACGCGCCCCTATCAAGAAGCATGGCTGGATCGGCTGATCCATGGAACCGCCAAACAAGGGGCGGCCAAGCTCTACAAAAAGCGAAAGAAATGGTGCTTGGCGATCGCGGTCGCATTTGAAGTCAAGCCGCGGCACGAAACAAAGGTGATGGGGGTTGACGTTGGCCTTCGCTATATCGCCGTTGCCAGCGTGGGGACGAAATCGTGGTTTTTCAAAGGGAGCCAATGCGCCTTTGTGCGCCGGCGATATGCGGCTTTGCGGCGAACGTTGGGCCAAGCGAAGAAGCTTCATATGATTCGCAAAATCGGCGATAAAGAGTCCCGCTGGATGAAGGATATGAACCATAAAATCAGCCGTCAAATCGTCCGTTTTGCCCTTGCCAACGGTGTTGGCGTGATTCGGATGGAAGATTTGGCGGGGATTCGGAAACGAGCCGCTTCGGCCAAAGAAGCGGGACGAAGTCTTCATTCATGGGCGTTCCATCAACTGCAAACGATGATTGCCTACAAAGCCGAAATGGCGGGCATTCGGGTGGAGTGGGTGAATCCGACCTACACCAGTCAAACATGCCGATGCGGGCATCGGGAGAAAGCGAACCGAAACGGCATCCACTTCCGATGCCAAAAGTGCGGATACACCATCCACGCCGACTTGAATGGCGCGATCAACATCGCCAAAGCGATTTCGGGCTTCGCCGCCCAACCTAGCGCACTGGTCACAGGTGCGCCGCCCATTGGGGTACATCTTAACCCGATGGGACGGGGTGATGACACACCCCTGAACTTGGGCGTTGTCTGAACCAGAAATGGATGAGGACGCGAACGACCCAAGAATCCCACGCCCTTTAGGCGTGTGGAGTGTCAAGTTTCGCTTTGAAACGATGAAGCCGACGAATACGTTTGACGCCCATCGTTTGGCGCAATACGCCAAGGAGAAAGGAAAGCTCAATGATGTCGTCGAACTGCTGTTTTATGCCTATTTTACGGAGTCGAAGCGAATCAGTGACCGCGATGTGCTACTTGCGCTCGCCGAAGCGGTCGGGCTTGACCGGATGGAAGCCGAAGAGGTGTTGGCCGGGGGCCGTTATACAGAAGAGGTGCGCCGCGACGAAGAAGAGGCGGCAGCGTTGGGCGTCCGCGGCGTGCCGTTTTTCGTGTTGAACGGGAAATATGCCATTTCGGGGGCCCAGCCGGTTGACGTGTTCCGCCGGGCGTTGGAGAAAGTATGGGCCGAAGAGCAGAAATCGTCACCGTTGCAGCCGCTGGCGGCGGATGAAGGCGGAACGTGCACCGACGAAGGGTGCTCCATTGATTAAGGGGGATGAAAGGGAAAGCCGGTTAGGGGTGTCTAGCCGGCTTTTTTGAGAAGTCCCATGTAGATGAAACGAAAGCGGGGAAGATCAGCCCCGCTTCACAAACAGCGGCAAGTCTGTATGCCCCATGCCGCGGACGTAGACGAACAGCTGGCCTTTATGATGGATTTCGTGGTCCATCGCCAATTGCAGGAACTGCGCCGCGGACATTTGCGTGCCAAAGATGGCGGTTAAATCGAGCGTCCGATCGAAATCGTCATCGCTCATCGATTCGAGCAGCTGTTTCGTTTTTTCCGTATACGTTTCCGCCAGCTTGGCCAAATTCGTCTCTGGATCCTCGATTTTTTGCCGGAACAGCGCCGGGTCGCCGTGTTTCGCGGTGTTGGCGAAGTTGTAAAAGCTAAACAGCATATGCGTCGCCAGCTGTTTCGCTGTCATCGACGTCGGCGTCGGCTTGTAATCATAATGCGCTTCATCGATTTTGTTGATCAGTTCCATCGTGACAAGGCGATGCGAAAGGAAATATTGCACCCATTTCTTTGCGCGGGACATGGTTATTCCTCCTTTTGGTTATTGAATTTCTGTTTTCCATTCTACCATAAACATCTTCTCTATCGTCAGCGGGGAAGCTTGACCCGAAAGGTGGTCCCTTGGCCGGGGGTGCTATCGACATCGATTGTTCCGCCGTGAGCCAATACGAATTCTTTGGCGATGGCCAGCCCCAATCCCGTTCCGCCTCGATTTCGCGTTCTGGCTTCATCCGCGCGGTAAAATCGATCGAACAAAAAAGGCAAATGCTCCGGCGCAATGCCGATGCCTGTATCTGAAACGGCAATTTGCAACACAGCGGGTTCTTCATCGATCCCCACGTTCACCATCCCACCTTCAGGAGTATAGCGGATCGCATTGACCAGCAAGTTTAGGAATACTTGGGTAATGCGGTGTGGATCGACCCAAATCGTTGTGTGATTGGCCGAACAAGTCAGATGGATACGAATGTTTTTTTCTTCGGCGCTGGGAGCTACCCGCTCGATGAGCTGTTGCAAAAGGCTCTCCATATTCGTTGGTTTCCGTTCGAGCGGCAGTTTGCCAGCCTCGGCTAACGACAGTTGATGCAAATCCTCTACGAGACGGGTCAGCCGGATTAACTCATCCTGCAGCGGCAACAGCCTCTCGGGCTCAATAGGGCGGCGTTGTTGCTGAAACCAATCGAGTTTTCCGCGGAGGATCGTTAGAGGTGTTCGCAGTTCATGAGCAACATCGGCCACCAGACGCCGTCGAACTTCCTCTGCTTGTTGCAACTGCTTGGACATCTCGTTGAACGTTTGAGCGACTTTTCCGTATTCATCCTTAGTGATCATCGGCGCCTGAACGCCGAATTCGCCTTTTCCAAGGCGGTCAATCGCGTAAATAAGCAACTTAAGCGGCGCCGTGAGCCGTTTTGACAGCCAAAAGGCGATGAAGAGAGAAAGAAACACCAACACGGCGGCGCTAAGCAAGGATAATGTGGTGACAGAACTCGTGATCCCCCGCCGCACTTTAGCCATATTTCCGACCTCACGGTCATAATAATGCAAAAACGCTATTGTTTTTCCATGTGCTTTTACTTTGGTCGAGATCCCTAGTCCAATCATCCATGACGCAGGAATCTCTCCTGCCGCATATAGTTGTTCGCCCTCGAGGGACAAAAGGACCACCCCAGCCTGTTCGTGTCTGTTCATGATAGTCGTATCCAGTTGGATATGTTGGATACCGTTCCAAGAGTGATGATGTGTTTCATAATAATAGGAAAATATGTTCGACAGCTCTTTCATTTCTTGGCTTCGATCCACCTTTAGCACCACGTCCAGTATATCGACGACGACTACCTTGATGATGAGGGAAAACATGATTCCCATGCCGATAATAAGGGCGGCCATCGAAAGAAACAGCTTACGCCTAATGCTCATATCTGTTCACCGAAACGATAACCGAATCCATAAACAGTTTGGATATAGATGGGACGGGACGGATCATCTTCAATCTTTTTGCGGAGACGGCTGATATGAGCATCAACGGTTCGCTCGTCGTTGAAAAGATCATCTTCAAAAATGCTTTGCAACAGCTGCAGACGGCTATAGACGACACCTGGTTTTGCGGCTAGGGTAAGCAACAGCTTGAATTCGGTCGGCGTTAAGGCGATTTCATTTCCTCGTTTCCATACGCGGCATTGCTCTTCAGAAATGGTCAATTCTCCGCGTTTCATCATGTTCTCCGGGTTGTTTTGCCCTTCCATTCGCCGCAATACCGAGCGAATGCGGGCTGCCAGTTCTCTCAGTGAAAAAGGTTTGGTAATATAATCATCCGCTCCTACCTCTAGGCCAATGATTTTGTCAGTTTCCTCTGTTTTCGCTGTGACCATAATGATGCCAACGCGGCTCGTCTTGCGCAATTCACCATCTTGACGACGTTTGATGATGATGAATACATTCTAGACGCCATTCAATACGGCGCAAAAGGATATTTTTTAAAAAATACGGACCCGGAACGAATCCGCGAAGCGATCAAAGCGGTGTATCACGGCCAAGTGGTAATGCAAGATATCGTGATGGATAAAATTAAGTCCAACCTAAAAGGAGAAACAGAGCCAGCGGTGAAAATCGACAAAAGCTTGTTTACGGAACGAGAGCTGGACATTATGGCCCTCATTGCGAAAGGGCTTTCGAATAAAGAGATTGCCAAACATCTATTTCTCTCTGAGGGAACGGTGGCCAATTACATCACATCGATTTTGGACAAAACCGGACTGCAGCATCGAACGCAAATTGCCGTTTATTACTTAACAGGAAAAATCGGTTGAGGGAGCGTTATGGAACTTTTGCTTCTGTTTTACAAACTCATTGTATGGGGATATACAGCGTTCGATTATATCTCATCGGAACAGAGGGAAGGATCTTGGTTTGTCCTGTCCTCTCTGATTTATTTTTGTCTCAGTTTGTTTGCTTCTATCGTTCGAAATGTGAGGTGGAAAAAGGGAGCGGCGCTGTGTTCCGTCGTTCTTGTGATTCTGTCGAGCGTCTATGTGGAGCCGTTATTTGTTTTATTGTTGCCTTTCAATGGATATGAGTTGGCTTCGTTCTACATTCCCCGACTATGGGGGATATGGGCGGCGCTGCTTGTTCCGGTTGTTTGGCTTGATCCATCGGCGGGGAAATTATACGGCTTTGTGGCATTGTTCAGTTTTGTCAGCGTGACGGCAGTCAAGCGGCACATCGAGCGGATGGAACAACAAGAAGATCGTCTCGATCAGATGCGCCATGATTTGCATCGGCTGACAAGAAGGATCAGCGAATATCATCAATACATCAAGCAGTCGGAATATACGTTGCAGTTGGAAGAACGGAATCGTCTGTCGCAGCGCATCCATGATCAAATCGGCCACTCGCTCGCTGGAGCGCTCATTCAGATGGAGGCGGCCAAACGGTTGATGGATGGGGACCGCGACAAGGCGAAACAATTGTTGGAAAACGCCATCCACATTTCCAAAGAAGGCATGGAACAAATCCGGATGACATTAAAACAGATTAAACCGCCGCTCGAGCAAATCGGACTGAATCGTGTGAAATTATTCATTGAGGAATTTTCCGCTCAACATCATCTCCCGGTTCCGCTCGTATGTAAAGGGGATTTGGATGTCATTACGCCGATCCAATGGAAAGTGATTTATGAGAACATTGCCGAGGCGTTGACGAATGCGGTCAAATACGCCGAGGCCACCGCCATTGCCGTGGAGATTCACGTCTTGAATCGCATCATTAAAGTGGAAGTGAAAGACAATGGCAAAGGTGCGGCCAAGATCAAGAAAGGACTTGGAATCATCGGTATGGAGGAACGGGCGGCCTCTGTCCATGGCACGGTCATTGTCGATGGAACGAACGGTTTTTCTGTCACGACGTTGCTTCCGATTCATGAGTAAATCGTGAACTTTCTCATATCAACGAGATGAATTCCTGCACTAACAGGAGTTCATCTTTTTTTCTATAATGAATGGCACCAAGCATGGAAAGAAGGTGGAACGATGAACATTTTAGAGATCAAACAAGTGACCAAAAAATTTGGTGACTTCATCGCTGTCGATCATATGTCTCTTACGGTTGCGCAAGGGGAAATTTTTGGCTTCCTCGGAGCCAATGGCGCGGGAAAAAGCACCACGATTAATATGATTGCCGGGTTGCTGCGCCTAAACGTAGGTGAAATCAAGATTCTCGGCAAGGACATCGCCAAGCATGGCCAGTTTGCCAAACAACACATCGGCATTGTTCCCCAAGAGATCGCCATCTATGAAAATTTGACGGCGTATGAGAATGTTGAATTTTTTGCCGGGTTGTATGGACTGCGCGGCGCGGAGCAGCGCCAGCGGGTTGAAGAGGCGCTCGAGTTTGTCGGTTTAAGCGATAAGCGCAAAAGTTATCCGAAACATTTCTCAGGAGGGATGAAGCGGAGGCTCAATATCGCCTGCGCTCTTGCCCATCGGCCGAAGCTCATCATTATAGATGAGCCAACTGTCGGCATCGATCCGCAGTCGCGAAATTATATTTTAGCTTCGGTGAAAAAGCTCAATAAGATGGGATGTACGATCATTTATACAAGCCACTATATGGAAGAAGTTGAGGAAATATGCACCCGAATCGCGATTATTGATCATGGGAAAATCATCGCAGAGGGGACAAAAGAACAGCTGGAAGCGATTATCACCGATACAAAAGACATTTGGATTGAAATCAGGGGGATGGATCGGCTCAACAAGCAGCATCTCCAAGATATTCGCGGAGTCAAGGCAGTGCAATGCGAAGAAAATATGATCAAAATCAGTTCGGATATCAGCGTCAATAATTTAAATCAAATCGTGCAATGCCTGATCAATGACGGTGTCGAAATCCGTTCGCTCGAAGACAAATCACCGAACTTGGAAACGGTCTTTCTGACACTGACGGGGAGAAACTTGCGGGATTAGCTGTTTGGCCTGCCACATGTAAAGGAGGTGTTTCGTTTGAATATCTTTCGGATCGCGGTGAAGGAAATCAAAAGCGATTTTCGTGATGTCCGGACGCTGTTTTTTATGCTGCTGTTTCCGATCGTAATGATATTCATCTTAGGAACAGCCCTTTCCAACGCGTTCCACTGGACGATTTCCGTCGGCGATGTCCGCGTCTTGTACAAAGATCAAACAGCGGAGCGGTTGTCGCCGTATATTCACGCCATGGCCCAAGAAGCGAAGAAAGCCCACATCGATTTTCGAAAGGTGCTGGACCACATGGATGGAAAACAGGCGGTGCAGGAAGGAAAAGCGGATGGGTACGTCGAGATTGGACCGCGTGGAGTGGAGTTGTACATCAATGAGCGCAACAAGATCAAAGGAAGCCTTGTTGAGGGGGTGATGGCCGCGTTTGTGGGCCAATACAAACTGGCCATGGCGGTTTCAGAGGTGAAGCCCGGTTCTGTTCAGCCAGATCACAGTCCGCATGAGGAGTATATTCAAGAAAGGTCGCTGCATTCCAAGCGCAACCCGGGGGCGATGGATTATTATGCGGTGGCGATGACGACGATGATCGCTTTGTATAGCGCATTGCCGGGCATCTCTTTGCTGCGGGGAGAGCGGACGCGGAAGACAGCTGATCGCCTTTTGGCTGCTCCTGTTCGCAAAAGCGAGATCTTTATTGGAAAACTGGCTGGAAGCGTCGCGGCGAATTTTCTTTGTGTTGCCGTCGTCATGTTGTTCAGCCAATGGGTGCTTCATGCCGATTGGGGGCATCACGTAAGCCTCGTATGGTTGCTTATGTTGACCGAGGTAGTCTTGGCCATCAGCTTTGGTCTAGGGATGAGCTATATGGCAAGGACGGAAGGAGCGGCGCGAACGATTGCGATGGTTATCATTCAGCTGTCTTCCTTTTTCGGCGGCGCTTATTTTCCGATCGATGAAACAGCATGGTATGCCCATTTGTCTCCGCTTTCTTGGATGAATGACACGATTTTCAAAATCGTGTATGCGAACGATTTGTCAAGCGTCGTTCCAACTATGCTGCTGAATATCGGTATAGCGGCGTTGTTTTTGATGATCGCTGTCGCATCGATGGCGAGACGGGAGGGATTATAAGGTGAATGACGTCATCTGGTTGGTGAAATATACGTTAAAGCGGACGTTTCGTCGGAAAATCAATTTTTTGCTCTATTTCGGCACCCCTTTGGCCGCGATTCTGTTGTCCTTGTTTGCTTACGGAAGCTCCCCGGCCAAGGATGTGCGCATTGGGGTGGTCAATGAGGATCATGGGCGCGTTGCCGATGATGCGATCCGTTTTCTGAAAAATATTGATCATCTATCCGTGAAAAGCGTAAAGTTGTCAGCGGTGGACGACCAAATCACCTCGCAAAAGGTGGATGGCGTGCTGATTTTCCCCCAAGGGTTTTCCGAAAGCGTTCAGCACGGCCAGCCCCGGCCGATCAAACTCGTCTCGCTCAAGGGAGCGGAAATCACGATGTTCATCAAGTCGTACTTGCATGAATACATCGATCATCTGGCCACATTGGGGCGATTGGCCAACGGGAAACAATCAAATCTTTTGGCAGATGTATGAGCGGTATCAACAAGCGCCATTCCGCCTGTCCGTTCACTCGTTGTCCGACACAGCCAAACAGAGAGGGGTCACGTATCAAACGATCGGTTATTTGGTCATGATTATGTTGATGTCAGCGGGAAATTTGACTGAGATCATCATCAAAGAAAAAGAAGAGCGCGCATATTCTCGTTTATTGACGACGCCGATTCAGGCGAGAACGTATGTGTTATCGAATATCGTGGTGAATTTGTTGATTATGACGGCGCAAATCACCGTGACACTCGTGGCAATGAAGAACATCTTTCATATTCATCCTAATATTCCGATGTGGCAAATGGCCCTGGTGCTCCTGCTTTTCTCTTTATCCGCGATCGGCTTGTCTTTGATTACAGTGATGTTTGCGAACAGCTCCGCTTCCGCGGGAGCGCTGCAGCCATTGGTTACCGTGCCGACATGCATGCTCGCCGGCTGTTTTTGGCCGGTGGAGCTGATGCCGAAGTTTTTGCAAAAAGCAGCGTACTTTATGCCACAGCGGTGGGCGCTTGATTTTTTGGTGAAGCTGCAGGAGGGCCGCTCTTTTGGAAGTTTGTATTTGCATATGTTGATTCTTCTCGCCTTTGCGCTGACCTTTTTCCTTTTGGCCGTTTACAAGTTCAGCCGAAGCCAACAGAGCGGACAGTTTGTATAATGCTCAGCCGTCCATGTTTTCTTGGCTGTGTGTGGGTGCTTTCATCATATCGTACAAGTCGATAAGCGGGAATGTCAGGCGCAGTCGTTCTCTTTGACTGCGCCTTATTTGTTGGCCCTGGGGAAGTATACGTGGCATTTTGGAGATACGATGCTTATGCTAATAGTGCCATATTCCTAAAAGATGAGGGATGTGAAAGGAGAAGAAAGATGGTCAAAATTTTTCTCGATCCAGGGCACGGTGGGAACGACACTGGCGCGGTCGGCAACGGATTGTTGGAAAAAGACATTACGTTGTTTATCGCTTTAGAGATGAGCCGCCTGCTGCAAAACGAGTATGAAGGAGTTTCCGTGCAGTTGAGTCGGACAAACGATGAAACAGTGTCGCTTGATGAGCGGACGGACAGGGCCAACCGCTGGGGGGCGGATTTGTATGTGGCCATTCACGTGAATGCGGGCGGCGGCACCGGGTATGAAGATTACATTTATAACCGGCTCGATGATGATTCTCCAACAGCCCGCATTCGCAATGCCATTCATGAAGAAGTCGTCAATGCAACGGGATTTCGCGATCGCGGGAAAAAGAAAGCGAATTTTCATGTGCTGAGGGAAACGACGATGCCAGCCGTGCTCACCGAGAACGGGTTTATTGATCGAGAAGAAGATGCGAGAAGACTGAATGATACCCGTTTTTTGCGTATGGTCGCCCGCGGGCATGTGAATGGGTTGGAGCGGGTGCTTGGTCTGCAGAAAAAGCGAAAAACAGCATTGACGCGCGTCATTGTCGATGGGACGCAAGTCGGCGCTTTTGCCGAACGGAAAAACGTGCTGCGCCAAGTTGAGCATTATTTAGGAAAGGCAGAGCAAATTGTGCTTGAACAGGTGGAGGAATGAGAGAAAAGCTTGCTCCGTTTCGGCGGGGCAGGCTTTTTTTGTCCGTTCGTCCTAGTGGAACCGCCGCCTCCTTCTTTGTCTGCACGTCATATGAGTATAGCGACAAACGAAAGAAGGAGGAAGAGCATGTTTGGCTATTCGATCGTGCAGCTGACCCGCCGCCATGCAGAGCGGCTTGATCGCCCGCTCCGCCATGCACTTGTCAGTATGTATCAACCGATGACGCGCATGCCGTGCATTTTTCATCGCTGGATGGAGCGGTGGCTGCGCAAATGGCGGACGATTTCCGTTTTGATTGAAGTCGAAAATGCTGAAGGGATGGAGGCAGTGGCCAAGGCGGAACGCGATCATTTCCGCATGAAAGTACACCATCATTTTCGCCATGTTCCTTTCTACAGCGCACGGGTGACGCCGGCGGCGCTTGAGCAGCTGATCGAGCATCCGAAAGTGAAAAAAGTGTATCTCAATCGGACGGTGAGGGCGTTATTAAACAATGCGGTGCCATCAGCGAATGCCAAGCACGTCACGATCAACGGAACGGAGCTGAGCGGCAAAGGGGTGACGATTGCGATCGTTGACACGGGCATTTACCCGCACCCGGATTTAGAGGGACGGATTGTGGCGTTTGCCGATTTTGTGAATGGCCGCTCGACACCGTATGATGACAACGGGCATGGAACGCACTGCGCCGGTGATGCAGCTGGAAATGGGCGCATGTCGGACGGGCTATACGCCGGACCGGCGTATGAGGCAAACCTCATCGGTGTCAAGGTGCTCGACCGTTCAGGAAGTGGGACGCTGGAGACGATCATGCGCGGCATTGAGTGGTGCATTGATTACAATAAGAAAAACCCGACCAAGCGAATCCATATTATTTCTTTATCGCTTGGAGGGGAGCCGCAACCGTTCCCAGCGGAAAATGACGATCCGCTCGTGCAAGTCGCTGAGCGGGCGTGGGAGCAGGGCATTGTCGTCTGTGCAGCGGCAGGGAATGAAGGGCCGAATTATGGGACGATTTCAAGCCCGGGCATTAGCGATCGCATCATTACCGTCGGCGCCCTTGACGATCATGATACAGCGGCAACGCACACCGATGATGATGTGGCGTCGTTTTCGAGCCGAGGGCCGACCGAATATGGGGTGGTGAAACCGGATCTCGTTGTTCCTGGCGTCAACATCATTTCCCTCCGCGCTCCGCGTTCATTTCTTGACAAGATGAATAAGCAAAGCCGGGTCGGCGATTATTATATGACGATGTCCGGCACATCGATGGCAACGCCGATTTGCGCCGGCATTGTCGCGTTGATGCTTCAGGCCAAACCAAATGCAACGCCGGATGCAATCAAGCAGGTGTTAAAAGACGGCGCCGATTTGTGGAAAGGGCGCGATCCAAACGTATACGGAGCGGGCTATATCAATGCGCAGCGGGCCATCGAACGGCTATTGCAGAGTTGAGAAAAAAGAGGGGGCGATCATTGATCGCTTCCCTCTTCACGGTTATTGTAATCATATTTTGACGGATCGACCGGTTTGAAGCCTTTCGGTGTATAGAATCGGAGCAAATCACCGTAGACGACTTTATCCGATAGATCGAGTTTGGTCCGAACGATTTGTTCAATGCGCTTAATTTCCGGTGTTTCTTCAAGCGATTCGCCCGTTTTCGTGTCATAGTATTTGCCATTGACAGCCGTTACGCTCGGAGTGACAAAGTCGCCGTTGCGGAACGGAACAATTTCTTGATGTTCCGGCGACAGCAAATCCGTGCCGAATTGGACGAAGTTTTTCGTGTCGATGCCAAGCAAGTGCAGCACCGTCGGCAACAAATCGATTTGGCCGCCAAACTCATGAATGACGCCGCCTTTTACGCCCGGCACGTGGATGAACAGCGGCACCCGCTGCAATTGTGCATGCTCATACGGTGTAATTTCTTTTCCTAAAATTTGCGCCATCGCTTTGTCATGGTTTTCCGAAATGCCGTAATGGTCGCCGTATAAGATGATGACCGAGCGGTCGTACAGGCCCGATTTTTTCAGATAATCAAAGAACTCTTTCACCGCCTCGTCCAAATAACGGGCCGTTTGGAAATACCGGTCGACTGTTCCATCACCGGTCGTCGCAGGCGGGATCGTCGCGTCTTCCTCGCTGATCGGGTACGGGAAGTGGTTGGACAGCGTAATAAATTTCACATAGAACGGTTCTTTCAATGTTTCTAACAGCGGGATTGACTCCCGGAAAAACGGTTTGTCTTTCAGTCCGTAATTCAAGACGTCCTCATCGTTCATATCGTAGTAGCTTGCGTCAAAAAAGTGGTCAAAGCCGAACGACTTGTAAATTTCATCGCGGTTCCAGAACGTTTTGTAGTTGCCGTGGAAAACCGCGCTTGTATATCCGTACTGGTGAAGAATGGCCGGAGCCGCATGATACGTGTTTTGCCCTTTTGTTGTGAACACGGCCCCTTGCGGCAAGCCAAACAGCGAATTTTCCAGCATGAACTCCGCGTCCGATGTTTTCCCTTGCCCTGTTTGATGGAAGAAGTTGTCGAAATAGAACGTGTTCGGATCGCGGGTGAGCGAGTTTAAGAACGGCGTCACTTCCTCGCCATTCAGTTTGTAGTGAATTAAAAAGTTTTGGAATGATTCTAAGTGAATATAGATGACATTCATGCCTTTGGCCACGCCGAAATATTTCGGATTCGGCTTGGCGTATGTCGCCTGCACATGGTTCAAGACGGTCGTGATGTCGCTTTTGTTGGCGAACGCCCGTTGCGTCGATGATTTCATGCTTTGGATCGCGTCGTAAATTAAATAGTTGTACACGCCTAAATACTTGACGATATAGTTTCGGTCAAACGTTCTTGTCAAGAGCTGCGGGCGGTCCGCCTCAGCGAGCGCCAAGTTGACGCTGAACATTAAAATGGCCGAGGCAAAAATGGCCCCTTTTTTGAAACGGCCGGCCCGCACAGGCGGGAGCGGGAACCGTTTTGAGAAGACGATGACCGATAAAATGATCGTATCCAAGAAATAGAACGCGTCATACCAATGGATCAATTCCCAAATGCTTCCGCCGAGGTCGCCGAAGTTTTTCGTTTGCGTCAACGTCGGCAATGTAATAAAATCGCTGAAAAAGCGATAATAGACGATATTGGCGTATAAGATGAACGATAAAATGAAATTAATAATAATGAGCCATTTGTACACACGCGTTTCCTTGGCCAACAGGGCCAATCCAAGGAAGAATACCGCCGAGCTGACCGGGTTGATGAACAATAAAAACTCCTGCATGGAGTTGCTGATGCCAAGGTTAAATTCTGCTAAATAGGCGGCGTACGTCTTCAACCAAAATAAGAGCACGGCAAAAATAAAAAAGCCGATGTATTGGTTAGGGAGAGAACGACATTTTTTCAACCAGTTTTCCCAAACTGCCTTCACGTCCTCTTCTCCTCCTTTGTCCCGTATTCTTTAACGATGCTTCTATGTTTATATCAACAGCCGTTGTCCACAGCAACCAATGTTTTATTCTGACATGATTTTACATCGGAACGTCTCCATGTCAAGTAGCATAATACGTCTTTTGCCAAAAGTCAATGGAATGTTTTGAATGGGGCTGGCGCAAGCCCTTTTCCGCGCCTCGCTGCCTTTGTGATTCCCAGCTCGATTACGATTCACCATTCATATAGACGAACGGAGACGGAAAAGGTTTCACTTCATCCGCATTCTTGAAGCTGGTGGCCATGCCCTTTATCCATTTTATTATGTGGGAAGAATGTTATGATGAAAATTTGTTTAAGGTACCCGAACCAGCTGGTTTTTGTTATATTTTTCTATGCATCATCCACAACTAAAGGAAGAAATGGATGAAGGGAAAGGGGTAAACCATGCCAATGAATCCAAAAAGCAATTTTTTTGATCCGCCGAAAGTATTAGTGTCGGGCTTTGCCTTGATTATTTTGGTTGGAGCTTTCTTGTTGATGCTGCCGACGGCGACCGTTGACGGGAAAGGACTTCCGTTTTTAGACGCCTTGTTTACAGCGACATCTGCTACGTGCGTGACCGGACTTGTTGTGGTTGATACGGGGACGACGTTCACGTTGTTCGGCCAGCTGGTCATTTTAGCGCTGATCCAAGTGGGCGGGCTTGGATTTATGACATTTGCTACGTTGTTTGCCTTTTTGCTCGGCAAGCGGATTTCCTTGAAAGAGAGGTTGTTGCTGCAAGAGGCGCTCAATCAGCTGAGCATCGAAGGGATTGTTCGGCTCGTGAAACGCATTCTCGTTTTTACCGTCGTTATTGAAGGCATCGGTGGATTGCTGTTGGCGATTCGTTTCTCGTTCGATATGCCGTTTTGGAAAGCCGTTTACTTTGGGTTCTTTCATGCGATTTCCAACTTTAACAACGCCGGCTTTGACTTGATGGGCGAGTTTCGCAGTTTGACCGGCTACGTGGAAGATCCGGTCGTGAGCCTTGTCGTGCCGATTTTAATTATACTGGGCGGGATCGGTTTTATTGTCATGAATGAAGTGTATGAGTACCGGCAAACACGGCGGTTGTCTCTTCATTCGAAGGTGGTGGTCATCACGACCGCATGGCTGGTGTTTGCCAGCATGGCGCTGATATTGCTGCTGGAGTGGAACAATCCGAAGACGATGGGGCCGCTGTCGCTCTCAGGCAAGTTTTTGTCCGCGTTTTACCAAGCGGTCACCCCGAGAACGGCGGGCTCGAATACGCTCAACATCCCGGATTTGACGCAGCCGACGCTGTTTTTGATCGTTTTTCTCATGTTTGTCGGCGCTTCTCCGGGTTCGACGGGCGGAGGAATCAAAACGACGACGTTCACGACCTTGCTCGGCGCCGTATGGTCGCAAATTCGCGGCAAAGAAGATGTCATTTTGTTTCGGAAACGGATCGTGTACGATACGGTGTACAAGTCGCTGACAGTGACGATGAGCGGGTTGTTTGTCGTCATGCTTGTGACGATGGTGTTGACGATGACCGAAAAGGGAAAAGACTTTTTAATGATTTTATTCGAAGCGACATCGGCGTTTGGGACCGTCGGACTATCAATGGGGTTGACGCCCGATTTGTCCCCGCTCGGGAAGGTGATCATTGTCTTGACGATGTTTGCCGGCCGCGTCGGCCCGTTGACGATCGCCTATGCGGTCACGCTGCGCCGTCAGCCCGATCCGTTCCGCTATCCGAAGGGGAAAATGATGATTGGATGAGTGAAAAACAGAAAAATGTCGGGAGCGTGAGTGAAGGGGAAATAATAAGGAAAAAATAAGCTCAAAAGCCCAGAAACTCGCTGTTTTCCTCCTTTACCATCGGTCAGAGCGGGTTGATTAAAAAATTATGGCAACGGGAAGAAGGACGGAAGATCGGCGTGCTGCTTACCGTTGGAACGGGAGCGGCTGTCACCGGGATGGTCACGCTCGTCACGATGATCGCCAAATTTACGCAAGGAGCATGGATCGTCATCGTGGCGATTCCGCTGTTTGTCTGGATGTTCAGTCGAATTCATGAACATTACAAAAAACTTGGCGAGCAGCTGCGGCTTGACGAACGGGAGTGGCAACAGCGCGAGAAAATGTTGAAACCAAAAGTCATTATTCCCATTTCCGGCGTCAGCAAAGTGGTCGCCCAATCCGTTCAGTACGCCCGCAGCATTTCCGATGACATTACGGCGCTGTCGATTATTTTCAACGAAAAAGACGAACAAAAGCTGCGGCAAAAGTGGGAGAAGTTTTATCCGGACATTCCGTTGAAAGTCATCTATTCACCGTACCGAACCATTTTGTCGCCATTGTTAGAATACATCACGAAAGCGGAAAAAGAAGCAGACCGCGCGCCGGTGACGGTGCTCTTGCCTCAATTTATCGTGAAAAAATGGTGGCATACATTTTTGCATAACCAAACCGCTATCATCTTGCGCTTTTTCTTGATCATGAAAAAAGATGTTGTCATTGCAACGTTGCCGTATCATTTGCCGGAATAATGTCGAGAAAAGGGGAAACATTTCCCTGGAAATCGATGCGTGTCGAATGGCAAGAAAGTCCCCTCTCCGTACGTAATTGCATATCGTACGGCAGGGGGGATTCATATGTGGTTATGGGTGTCCATGATTTTGCTCGCTTTCAGCGTGAGCATAGACAGCTTGAGCGTAGGCATTACGTATGGAATGGGTGGTGTCCGTTTTTCCTTCTTTTCGTTGGCGCTTATCGCATCCATGTCCGGGGCGGTGGTGTTTGCATCCATGAACATCGGTCGTCTGTTGGCGCTTGTTTTACCCTTGCAAGTGGAGAAGGGGATTGCTTCCTTCATTCTCATAGCGCTCGGCGGTTGGGCAATGTATAACGTCTACAAGCCGAAGCGACAGGAGACTCCTATGGAATTCAATGAAACAGGGGAAACGATCGGATTCAGCGGCGCTGTTCAAGTATTGAAACGCCCCGAACTTGGCGATCTTGATCGTTCAGGCACGATCAGTCAAAAAGAAGCGTTGTTGATCGGGATCGCTCTGTCGATGGATTCATTTGGCGCCGGGATCAGTTCGTCGCTTTTGCATTTTCCTCCGCTTTCGTTTGCCCTGTTGGTTGGCGTGTTTAATCTTGTGTTCATCCGACTCGGCTTATCGTTTGGGTATATGGTGTCGAAAACGGGAATCATGAAAAAGGCGACCATGCTGCCTGGGATTGTGTTGATCGTCCTAGGGTTGATCAAATTATTTCGGTGACACCATTTTGGCGGCTTGTTCGTAATTCAAGTGTGAAATTAGGTTGATGAAAGGAGAGAGGTCCGGTGTGGAAAAGGTTTTTATCGAAACTCGGCATTGGCGCTGCCAAAGTGGATCTCGTGCTGCATCGCCCTCATGTGCGCCTTGGTGAAACGTTGGAAGGGGAATTTTTGCTGGAAGGCGGTTCGGTTGCCCAACACATTCGGAACCTAGATGTCGTATTGCAATTGGAAGTGCATGCGGAAGGAAAGGCATATCGCCGAACCGCAGCGGTGATCCCGATCGCTTCCTCGTTTACGATTCAGCCCGGTGAGCGGAAAGTGCTCCCGTTTTCGTACACACTGCCGTTCCATTTGCCGATCAGCCGCCCAACGGTCCGTTATACGTTCGTCACCCGGCTCGATATTGCCGATGGGGCGGATGCATATGACCAAGACGCCATTCACATTTTGCCGCCGACGGCCTTGGAGCAAGTGTTTACCGCTTTGGCAGCCTTAGGATTCCGGGAGAAAGCGACATCCGGAAGCATTACGCCGCATGGACAGGAATTTTCGTTCTTCCCCGCGGGCGAATTCCAAGGGATCGTCCAAGAAGTCGAGTTTTTTGCCCTCGTCGAGGAAGAAGGGGTGCGTTTGTATATGGAGATCGACGTTCGCCACGGCTTTGGCGGGGAGCGCGAAATGAAACGAGAGCTGTTCATTTCCAACGAGCAGCTTCGCGACCCGGCGGCCTCGACTCGCTTGTTGAAAGAAGCAATCGACGAGGCCGTGCATGCAGCGGGATCGTTTGCCCAGCCATCCAGGTATCCCTGGGCAACACCGCATTCCCCCATTTATGGACATCCAGCCGGCCATTATCCGTCCATCCACCATTCGCACCATGGTGGACATGGGTGGGCCGGCGCCATTGGCGGATTTGCCGCCGGGATGCTGGCAGGAATGGTGGCGGAAGAGCTGCTTGACGATGTGATCGATGATGTCGCTGACGGGTTGGACGTGGATGATTGGTTTGATGGCGGCGATGGATTTGACGGCGGGGATCTGTTGTAACAGTAGCTGAGGAAGGCGTTTCGCTTTTCGCGGGACGCCTTTTTTGCTGGTGCAGGAAGCTCGGACAATAGTGACCATTTCCTTTTGGCAGGCATATACAGTAAATGGAAATCAACCAATGAACAACAAGGGGAGAACGTGATCCATATGCATGGACAGATGCACGGCCATCGCCATTTGGCTTGGCATGAAACGTTGGAGTTGCATGAACTGATCGCTTTTCAAGCACACGGGCTCATAAAACTGAAAAAGGCGGTCGGCAAAATCGACTGTCCTGAATTAAAAGGATTGTACCTTGAGACAATTCAAGGGCTGGAAACGAATTTGCGCGAGCTGCTTGCCTTCATTCCGGCGGCACCTATGATGGAAGAAAGACGCGACCATGATGATGGCGACCGCGCCTTGCACGCTGGCGACTTGCTTGGCTTTTCAAAAACGGCAGTGCGCAATTATGCTGCTGCCATTACCGAGGCGGCGACGCCGGTGTTGCGCAAAACGTTTGTCAAACACCTGCTCAAAACCATTGACACGCACGAAAAAGCGTTCAACTATATGCATAAACACGGTTACTACCCGGCGTACGATCTTGGCCATCTTCTTCACAATGACGTCCGCAATGCGCAAAAAGCGTTGTCGATGGGATATGAACGATAACAGAAGTGAGCCGCTCCCGCCAAACGGAGCGGCCTCTTTCATCACTGTGGGAAGGAGCGGACTGACCGACGGCGAATACATAAAAGCGGGAAGCAGCTAAGCCTAATGGAGCTAGAAGAGAGGAAAGATAAAAGAACGAAGGAGGCGTCATCGGTGCGTTACTATATCGTTTTTGATATTGGCGGCACATATGTCAAACATGCCGTCATGAACGAGCATGGCGACTTTCTAGAAAAGGGGCGTTACCGTTCGGAGCGGCATGACTTTCATCAATTTCGCGATGACTTGCTTAACGTCGTCCGCCAAGCGCAGGAAAACTATCAACTTTCCGGCATCGCGATCAGTTCCGCAGGAAGTGTGGATAGCGACATCGGCCACATCGGCGGAAGCAGCGCCTTGCCTTGTATTCACGGTCCCAACTTTAAAGAAGTATTTGGCGGGGCGACGGGCCTGCCGGTGGAACTGGAAAATGACGCGAACTGCGCGGCGCTCGGTGAATTATGGAAAGGAGCGGGGCGGCACTGCCGCGACATCGCCTTTGTCATCGTCGGCACCGGCATTGGCGGGGCGATCGTGAAAGACGGACGCATTCATAAAGGAGCGCATTTGCACGGCGGGGAATTCGGTTATATGTTGATGGACGTCCGCTATGAGAACGGAAGGATCGAATGCAAAACATGGAGCGAACTGGCGGCGACAAGCGCGCTGATCCGGATGGCGGCCAAGGAAAAAGGGATGCCGGAGAGGGAGCTGGACGGAGAAAAAGTATTTGCGTTGGCCGAGAGCGGCGATGAAGCCGCGCAAAAGGCCATTGACCGGTTTTATTTTTCATTGGCCCAAGGGATTTTTAACTTGCAGTACGCATACGACCCGGAAAAAATCATTGTCGGCGGAGGCATTAGCAGCCGCCCCGATTTCGTCGACGAAATCAACAAGCGGCTTTCGGTGTTATTGTCGCTCGTTCCAATTGCCAAAGTCCAGCCGGTGGTGGAGACGTGCCAATTCAAAAACGATGCGAACTTGCTCGGCGCTTTGTATCATTACTTAGAGCGGCACGGGGAGTTAGGGGAAGCGTCCGGCCCGTCCCATTGAGCAGCAACAGGAAGTCGACGGTTCTGTCTCGAAAACAAGGCCGCTGCCCAGAAAAAGCGCGGGTAGTACAAGACAAAGATTTGTAGTACAATAGAGCAGGCGTGGCCAAAAGTGGAGTGTTATCCCACCCGATTGGCCCATATGTATAGAAAGGACGACCCCGCGCAGAAAGGATGGAAGGACATGCACTGGATGGAATTGTGGAAGGCGATCATTTTAGGGATGGTCGAAGGGCTGACCGAGTTCGCCCCTGTTTCCTCGACCGGCCATATGATTATTGTCGACGATCTTTGGCTGAAATCCACAGAGTTTTTAGGCAAGTACGCGGCGAATACATTTAAAGTCGTCATTCAGCTCGGCTCGATTTTAGCCGCTGTGGTCGTGTTTAAAGACCGATTTCTCGACTTGCTTGGCGTTCGCGGCCGCCATCCGGGCGGGCATCCGCGGCTGACGCTCATTCACGTCATCATTGGCCTGCTGCCGGCTGGGGTGCTCGGCGTCTTGTTTGAAGATTACATCGATGAACATTTGTTTTCGACAAAAACGGTGCTGATCGGCCTTGTGCTCGGCGCGCTGCTCATGATCGCCGCCGACAAATTCGCCAAAAAAGCAGCGCGGGCGCAGACGGTCGACGAAATTACGTACAAGCAGGCGTTTCTTGTTGGTTTGATGCAATGTTTATCGCTATGGCCCGGTTTTTCCCGCTCTGGCTCGACGATCTCAGGCGGGGTGCTTGTCGGCATGAGCCATCGCGCCGCCGCTGATTTCACGTTCATTATGGCCGTTCCGATCATGGCGGGGGCGAGCGGGCTGTCGCTGTTGAAAAACTGGCAATACGTCACCGCAGCCGATATCCCGTTTTTCATCGCCGGCTTCTTGAGCGCCTTTGTCTTCGCCTTGCTCGCGATCCGCTTTTTCCTTGAGCTCATCAACCGCATCCGCCTCGTGCCGTTTGCGGTGTATCGGATCGTGCTGGCCGTTGTCATTTATGTCTTATACTTCTAGTCGTGCCGCCTGGCGGGATTGTTCCGCCGGGCGGTTTTCATTTGACGGGAAGTGAACACGGGAAGGCAGCAGCAAACAAACATGAACGCATGTTACACTTCAACCTTGAAAATGACTGCTTGTATATACATCGATATTTATAAGGGAAGCCATTTAACTGAAAAATCCTGTTCTCCAGCAGTGTTTTTTTAAATTGAAAAACCTTCTAAATCCGGTGTTCCGTTTTCGTAGAGAACCAGCGATGGAAAAGGACAGGTTTTTTAACCACTCTTTTAGAAGAAAAATTAGCGTTTTCCACAATTCAATCATCCAAACAATCCGAGTTCGATGGCTTTTCCCACCGCCCCTGCCCGCGACTTTACATCAAGTTTTCGCAAAATGGAAGATACGTGGTGCTCCACGGTTCGTTTGCTGATGTTTAATTGTTCGCTAATTTCGATATTCGTTTTGTCTTGGGCAATGAGCTCGAGAACAGCCAACTCCATTTCGGTTAGGGACGAACGATCATGGAAAACGAGGTGGGTCGGAAATGATTTCACCCCTCGATGGCTTTCCCGAATGGCGTGAATAAGTGTTTCGACAGAGTCTTGTTCGGATACAAAGGCATAGGCGCCTGCCTCGTAGGCGGCGTTCATGTACTCCAGACAATGAGATCGAGACAAAATCACGACTTTGCATGCAGGAAATAATGATGAGATTTTCCTTGTCCAAAGGAGGCCGTTTTTCCCTTTGAAGCGAATGTCCATGACAATAATGTCAGGCTGATGTTGAGCGATTTTCTGCTCCAAGTCGGTCGGAGAGGAAACGGCGCCCACCACTTCCAAGTCTAGCTCACGTTCCAGCAACTGACGGATGCCATCCATGACAAGACAATGATCGTCCACTAGCAGGACTTTGATCTTCACAATTTCTTCCCTCCCCCCCCCCGTAAAACATTGTGAGTGGCTGTTTATTTGGCTGAAACACGAGTTGCTGTGGAAAATGATGGAGTTTTACAGGGGGATGAACGATGTGCCGTTTTGTCCAATGAGGCCGTCTCTCTCAGCCTAATCCATTAAAATTTTACAATATATATCCATCTCAGTAAACTAAATTTCAAAAAATAGGTATTTTCCGCAATGAAATTTGTGGAAAATACGGATGTTTTCGGGGAGTAATTTTGCTAAAGTAAAATGTGAAGCCGGCCGGCTATTCGTATATCATCAATCATTGGCGCTTTGTGTTGGATCAAAGCATGAAGTATAAAAGGGGGATTACTTATGTTTGGGATTCTTGCTTCGCCTAAAACCGTCCATATACTTTTGCGAAAGGTCATGACATTGGCTGGTGTGTTGATGCTTTCCATCATCGCTTTTGGCTTAATAAACCCAAATCAAGCTGCAGCGTGGTTGCATCCAGGTCCTACCGTCCAATATCCAATTGAGGGAGGAAAATGGACATATGGCTTCTGGAATGCTATGGTTCGCTCCTACTACTATCATCCGAATTCGTGCCACGGTTCAACAGTTGTATACAATGGTGAGATGCTACGAAGTGTTGATACCCCACCAGGATTGACCTCTGCTGCTGAGAAAGGGGCTCTTAATTTTCCGTGGTCCGATGACGCCTATTATTATAGAATTTGCAAATAGTGAATCTGTTTGACTGGAAGCTTTTCTTTCACCCCTTCCCGAGCGGGATGGGGTCTTTCTCTTCCCGACGGATGATGGATTAGGAAAGGAATGAGGCTCATGCATAAAAAAATCGTGATCGCTGTTTCCGCTGTGCAGTTTCTTCTCTTAGCTTTGGTGGCGGTCGTTGTTTCGGATATCCATGACCGATTTTTTCCTGAGCAGCTGGGTGTGAAAGCGAAAGTGACATTGGATTTTAGCCAGTCTGATTTGCGTCAGGAAGATGTGTTTCAACAGTTGGGTGCGATGAGCGATCAATGGGAATTGGGATTGATGAAAGTCGCGCCCGATTTACGGGGGGATCAGTCAGGGCAGATCTTCGTTCAAGTGGGACAGAAAGGGGCATTTCCGAAGCGAATCGAGCGTTTTGGCCATGAGCCGGATGCGGAGATCCGCGATCGCCGCGCGTTGGCCCATTCGTTTGCCAATGGCGATTATTTGGTGACAGGGAAAACCGATCATATAGACGAGTTGAAACATTGGCTGACGTCACATCGAGTCGATCAGAAATGGAGCGAAGAAACACTGTTGACCATTCTCGAATTTTTGATCATGCAAAGCGATTTCGGTGTAGCGCTATTGGCCGTTTCGATGTTGATGGTGTCGTTAGCCTTGTATTGGCTGGCTGTCAAGGCGAAAGGGCGTGCGTTGCGTGTGTTGGCGGGAGTTCCGACGTGGCGCATCCAGTGTGAGGATTTCAGTCACTTTTTACTGGCTATGGTTCTCGCCGCCGCCATATTGGACGTCTTGGCAGCTCTTTATGTCGGTTTTGTCTATGGATGGGGATTCGTGCCTTACTATAGTAAAGTATTGCTTTTGGCTGAGGCGATGGTGATCTTCTCGACACTGGTTTGCGCGTTGATATTTTCTATTGCCTCATGGCCGAATCCAGAGATGTTAGCGATGCGCGAGCCCGCTGTCAAGCGTTTGGCCAAAAGTTCGGCCGCGTTGAAACTAGCTGTATTTGCTTTCGTCCTTTCCACTGTCTCACCGGCGGTTTCAGCTTATACAAATGCAAGAAAAACGGCACAGGAACAAGTCATGTGGAAGTCGTTGGCTGATCAAGTGGTGTTGGTGTTCCCGTCCCGTCCGGGGAGCGCCGGGGGAGCGGAAATCGAGCAGTTATTTCAGACGTTGCAACCATCGGTCGGGGACATGGTTCGACAAGCGGAGACCGCCAATCGCGTGGTGTTATCGAAAGCGTGGACGGAAGACGATTTCGCCATCGATGGTATGACCATTGCGCCGTACCGTTACGTTATTATGGTGAATGAGCGATGGCTGGATATCGTTCGCAAGAAGAACAAAGGACTGTCTTTGGTTCCTCTTGCGCTGGAGCAGATTCCAAAGGATGCGAAAAAATTTCTGGAATCCTCAATTCCATTATATGTAAGAAAGCAGCAGCAGGCAAGAAACATATGGCATGAGGTCAAGATGTATCGTTTGACCGGATCGTCCCTTTTTCCATTTGTCCGCTTTGGCGGGCAACTTGAGTTTGCCCAGCCGAAGGACGTGTTATTGTTGTTTGCACCTCATGTCCATGCATTGTTCAACGACAATTTTTTGATCTCTGTTGCTTCCTCGTCGGAGTTGAGTTTTGTCGGATTAGAGGAAACACAGAAACTCGTATCTGAACGCGGCCTTCAGAACCGGATCCGCGTCAACTATATGGCGGAGGAAGGAATTTTGCGCGCGCAGCTTTATGCCTATTTTGTGTGGCTTAGAGCTGGATCGATCGTTGCTCTTTTGGCAGCCTTGGCCATTGCCGCGACCATTAGCGCGTTTATTATGGCCGTGTTAAAGGCAAAGCGCGATTTCCCGCTTCGTCTTGCTGGGGCATCTTGGTGGGCGGTGTCGCGCGGGCGAATCGTGAAAGAGTGGGTGTTAGGGGGGATCGTGGTGATGCTGATTATGCTATTTCAAGGAGCAAACGGCTGGTTGCCGGTCGGTCTAACGGGGGCGCTTGTGCTGCTTGCTTTGCCGTTCGTACATATTGGTGCGGCAGCTTGGGTGTTTGCGAAAAATTCCCTGCGCCAGTTGTAGAAAGAAAAAGGAGGAGTCGACTGCAATGAGGATTGAAGCCAATCAAGTGACGATGACCATCAATGAGCGAACGATTATGGAAAATGAAAGTGTCATATGCTCTCCTGGAGCCTTGACGGCGCTTGTCGGTCCAAGCGGAGCGGGCAAAACGACGCTTCTCCATGTGCTTGCATTGCTTTTGCGGCCGACAAGCGGGCGTGTATTGATTGATGGTGTTGATACAACCAGTTGGGGAGCTAAGCAACGTCGTCTGTTTTGGAAAAACCATGCGGCATTCATTCTCCAAGATTACGGAATTATTGAGGAAGAATCTGTCGCGTTTAATGTCACGATGACTTCGAGTTTGTTTCGCTCTAAAGTTGTAGGGGACGAGGAGCGGGTGCGCAAAGTGTTATCGGAAACGGGGTTGGATGGAAGAGAACGAGAATTGGCCGCCCGTCTGAGTGGAGGAGAAAAACGGCGTTTGGCGATTGCACGCGCTCTCTATAAAGATGCACAAGTCATTTTTGCTGATGAGCCGACGGCTTCTCTTGATGAGGCCAATGGAGATCGCGTCATTGAGCTCCTTCAATTATTGGCGAAGCAAGGGAGAACGGTCATTGTCGCGACCCACGATGAGAAAATGATGCGCGCTGCCCATGCCGAGCATGCGCTAAAGGGAATGCGACATGGTAGATGAGGAGAAGGGGGGACGAATGAAGATGGCGAAAAAACGATGGTGGGGCATTGGCGTTGCCATTGTGTTGGTCGGCGGATTTTTAGTAGCGGGAGGGGGGATTGGTTTGTCGCTCATCCCGTTTCCAGGCAAACAGGAATTTGCTCGTCCCGAATGCGGAAAACTGCCGAGCCAATCGGAGGTGAGACGCGCATTGAGTCAGCACCGGGATCTCGTGGCTCGCTTGGAGAACGTGGGGAAGGGAGTAAGCGTGAAGGTGGGGGCACCGTGCGGAGATCATGCAGATGAAGCGCTCATCCGCATTGTTTATCATACAAAGGCGGAACGGGATGCTGTTTCCTCCATTTTGGCTGACCACAGTTTCGGGGTTCCGGTTGAGCTAATTGAAAGATGAGATGGTGTTGATTTCTCAACTTGAGAAGGGACGTTTTTGAGCTGCTTTTGTTTTTTCATTCAAATCACCGTCCTTCTAGGCCGACGATTCGGAGTTCTTTCGCTCCTTGGATCTTTTACGCGTGGGGGCTTTGCTTCGTTTTCGCATTTGATTTCCTCCATGCAGCCCCGTATATCCAGTTCATGAAGAGCCGTTACAAAGGCTCGGCATCGATGTTGAGTCGAGAGAGAGGGGGAGGTGAAAGCGCTGCTTTGTCAGCAAAGAAAAAAAGATTCTTGCTCTTATTCTGTACTATAAGTTATAATACAGTAAAATCGCTTTAGGTGTAGCCCTATCGCATAGACAAGTTATTGAGAAGACATCGTTATTTCTGTGCGGTCTTATTATTTATTCCAAATGAATTGTGATCGGCTTGAGCCGGTGTGAGGAAAAAACGAGGCGATGCCGAAAAACGGCCGTGGTTGGCCGCATCAGGCATCGCCTGTTTTTACCGGCGGGCGGTGTCTTGAATGATCGCAAGCAGCGTTTGCAGCGGATCGCACGCGCCGGCTTTATCCATGTTTTTCCGGTAACGGTCTTTTTGGTCGTACAGGCGGCGAATGGCGGCTTGTAGCGATTCGTTCGTTAAATCCTCTTCCATCAGCACTTCCGCATAGCCTGCTTTTTCAAACGAGCGGGCGTTTAGGATTTGGTCGCCGCGGCTCGCCGCTTTGGACAGCGGAATGAGCAGCATCGGCTTGCGCAAGGCGAGCAGTTCGAAAATGGCGTTCGCCCCGGCGCGGGAGACGACGATGTCGGCCAAGGCGAGTAAGTGGGGCAGCTCTTCGTTGACGTATTCGAACTGTTTGTATCCTTTTTGGCCTGCGAGGCTTGGGTCGATGTTCCCTTTGCCGCAAATGTGGATGATGTCAAATTCGGCCAGAAGCGTCGATAGGTTGGCGCGCAAGGCGTCGTTGATTTTTTTCGAGCCTAAGCTGCCGCCCATCGCTAGCAAGACCGGTTTTTTTCCGTCGAACTGGCACATCTTCCTCCCTTGTTCGGCGTTGCCATCCTTCAACTCTTCGCGGACGACGGCGCCGACATAGACGGCTTTATCGGCATTGACGTATTGCCTCGTTTCCGGGAAGGTGAGGCAGATTTTTGTCGCAAACGGCATGGCGATTTTGTTCGCAAGCCCCGGGGTTAAGTCAGATTCATGGATAATCGACGGCACGCCGTTTAGCCAAGCGCCGAGAATGACGGGAACGGAGACGAATCCTCCTTTTGAGAAGACGACGTCCGGTTTTTCTTTTTGGATAAGGCGGTACGCCTGCCAAACGCCTTTTAACACGTGAAACGGATCTTTAAAGTTTTTCCAGTCAAAATAGCGACGCAGTTTTCCGGTCGAAACCGAATAGTACGGGACGCCGTCGATGCGGCCGATAATCTCCCGTTCAATCCCTTGATGAGATCCGATGTATACGATATCCCACCCAAGCTCTTTCAATTTTGGAATCAGGGCGACGTTGACCATGACATGGCCGGCCGTGCCGCCGCCGGTTAAGATGATTTTCTTTCGCAATGCGGATCACCTGTCTTTTTTTTAATTGCTCGTGTATCGTTTATGTATTATAGCAGATTCCACCTAGCTTCGGGAGGAAACTGAGCGGTGATGCTTTTTCGTACTAGGAAACGAGGAGACCGGATGGTCTGCATGAAATTTTTATGATTTTCTTTTCGATTTCTCATTTGTTTGGTATAGGATAAAACATCTACATCGTGATGATCTCGAATTATATAAGTTGCAATTTTGTTTTACATGGCATTGTTCGCTCTTCTTGTCACCGTGTCAGCTTGTCAGGTGATAAAGACGGGACATGGAGATCGGAAATTCTTTATTGCAACTTAATATAGAAAGTTCATTTTTCTATTTTCAGAGAGAAGAAATATTGGTAAAGTACAATCAAGAGGTGAATGCCATGTGGGCTTGGTTGTTCGTTTGTTTCATTGTGGGAATTGCCATTTATGGGATTGTACCGACGATCATCATTCGCAAAAAGCAGGTGCGTTTGTTTCGGGAAGGAACAGCATCCGATTGTCTGGCGCTGACGTTTGATGACGGCCCCGACCCGTATTATACGCCAAAGTTGCTTGATTTATTAAAGAAATATGGCGTGAAGGCGACGTTTTTTGTTGTCGGGCGCAAAGTCGAGCGCTATCCGGATATTGTGCGGCGGATGGCGGAAGAAGGCCATGAAATCGGGATTCATAATTACCGCCACATCAGCAATTGGCTGTTGCCGCCGCTTTGGTTGGATTGGGGGGTGCGCCGAGCGGCCGAGGCGATTGAGCGGGCGACGGGTCAACGCCCGGTGTATTACCGTCCGCCATGGGGCCATTTTAACGCTTGGACGCCAATTGTGCAAAAGCGGTATATGACGGTGTTATGGTCGCATATTCTTGGCGATTGGAACGAAAAAATTGGTACAATGGAATTGTTCCGCCGCTTGCGTTCGGCCATACGCGGCGGGGCGGTGATTGTGCTTCATGACAATGGGGATGCGTTAGGTGCTGACAAACGCGCGCCAGAGCAAATGTTGTCAGCGCTCGAGCTGCTGTTTAAGGATGAAGCAGCGAAAAAGATGCGTTGGGTGACGATTACGGAACTGAGAAATGTGCAAACTAATACACAAATCTCGGCGATGTAGTGGGGGAGCTATGGATACAAGCGTATGGCTGCCGTATGTTCAATCATATGGCTATGTAATGCTGTTTTTGTTTTTATTTTGCGGCATTGTGGGCATTCCGGCGCCGGAGGAAAGCTTGCTCTTTTTGGTCGGCGTGATGGTTGCCAAGGAGCAGCTGCTGCTTGGACCGTCGCTCGCTTCATGCTGGGGCGGGGCGATGGCCGGCATGGTGACGGCATATGGCGCCGGTCGGTGGTGGGGGGCGCCGTTTGTGCAAAAGTACGGCAAGTGCGTCGGAATTACGGCTGAACGTTGGGAGCGGGCTCGCCGCTGGTTTGGCCGCTATGGGAAATGGGGCATTTTGTTCGGCTGCTATGCTCCCGGGGTGCGGCAAATTTGTCCGTATATGGCGGGAGTGAGCCGGTTTCCGTTCGGGCCGTTTTTGTTGCTTTCGGCGCTTGGAACGGCAGGTTGGGCTGTTCCGTTGACCGCGGCTGGGCTTTGGCTCGGCCAGCGCATCCATATCCCCTTGATTTCTTTTCCGCTTGCCGGTTTGGCGTTGTTTTTGCTTTTTTTGCTTGCGGCATGGGTTGGGCAGCGGAGGCGCAAAAAATCTTTCGAAAGCTAAAGGGTGCGATCGATGATGAAAGTATTGTTTTTGCCGCTGTTTCAAATGAATACGGGACACCATAAAGTAGCCGATACGTTGATGGATTTTTTGCGCCGCCAGTTTCCGGCGGTCGAAAGCAAAAAGATCGATTTTTTGAGCTATTGCAATGAACTGATGGAAAAAATGGTGTCAGAGGCCTACTTGCGCTGGATTCGCTCGCATCCTGCTTCGTACCACCGTGTGTACAAAACGCTGATGTACCAAGAGCCGCCCCGGTTTGAGTTCATTTCGTTTGAGCCATGGCTGCCTTATTTTGAAAGCAAAATGAAAAAGATGGTGGAAGAAGAACAGCCGGATTTAATCGTCTGCACCCATTCGTTTCCGTCGCGCATTTTGCAGCGGCTGAAGCAAAAACGGGTGCTGACGGTTCCAGTTGTCAATGTCTACACCGACTTTTTTATGAACAGCATCTGGGGGAAACGGTTTATTGACTATCATTTTGTTCCCCATCAAGAGGCGAAATGGGAGCTGATCACGAAGTACGGGGTTGACAAAGGACGCATCATCGTCACTGGCATCCCAGTGCATGATGTGTTTATGAATCGGTCAGAAGCGAGACGCAAGCGGCAGTCTGCTCATGTGCTTGTCGCCGGTGGAAACCAAGGGCTCGGCAATATGCTGGCGTTTTTGCGGGCGGCCCGCACGTCAACGTTGTTCCGCTATTCGGTGCTGTGCGGCGCCAATCGCCAGCTGTACGAGGAAATCGCCAGCTGGCGGTTGTCTCATATCCGGCCGCTTCCATACATCGCTGACCCGGAAGAGATGAATCGGCTGTATGAAGAGGCGGATGCCGTCATTACGAAACCAGGCGGGGTGACGGTCAGCGAGTTGCTTCATAAGCGCATTCCGATTTTTACGATCGATTGCTTGCCTGGGCAGGAGCGCATCAATTTGCAATATTTACAGCAAAATGGTCTCATTTATCATTTGGTCGGGCCAGAAAGCGGCGAGCAGCACATGTTTCGCTTGTTGATGGATGACGTGGAGAAAAACCGGTTTTTCCGCCGTGTGTCCGATTATTTTGCCGGCGTGGAAAAAACGGGGCAAGAAGCGCTCGCCGAAGTGGTAGCGGCCATGCCGCAGCGCATGGCTTGGCGCGTGTTGCATCCGTAGCGACAGAAGGTGTCCCCAAACGGTCGGGACACCTTTTCTTATTCCTGTATATATGTGTAAAACAAATGCTGGAAAACGATAGGTTGTGCTTTGTTGAAAGAAGAACCACCTTTGGAGACAGCCTCACTTTTTTGTGCCTTATCGCTTATGGGGGTGGCGAAACAACCTGCATCGTACATATAAAATATCAGACCGTTTGGTGCGAAACGTGTTACAATAGGAACGATGGCCAAGGAAAGAGGAGGAACGATGATGAAAACGAGAGTTGGCGTGCTATACGGCGGCAAATCACCGGAGCACCAAGTATCGTTGTCGACGGCGATGGCGGTGATGAATGCCATTGATCCTCATAAATTCGATGTCATTCCGATTTATATTACACCGGAAGGTCAATGGATCAAGGGCGAACAGCTGACCGGACCGATCGAGGAAATCAAGCAGCTGCAATTCACTTCGGCGGCGACCGCCTTGATTCCGGTTTCCTTGAACCAAGTTCCGGCTGCCGATTCGGCTGCAGAAGGAAACGAGGAAACGATCGATGTCATTTTCCCGCTTTTGCATGGGCCGAACGGCGAAGACGGAACGGTGCAAGGGTTGCTTGAAATATTGAACATTCCGTATGTCGGCAACGGGGTGCTTGCTTCCGCGGTCGGCATGGATAAGGTGATGATGAAAAACTTATTTGCGCAGGCCGGGTTGCGCCAAGCAAAATATATCGCCGTGACGAAGTACGATTGGCAAAAAAGTGGCGAGACGGTGTATGACCGGATCGAACGAGAGCTTGGCTACCCGTGCTTTGTCAAGCCAGCCAACGCCGGTTCGAGCATCGGCATTTCCAAATGCAAGCAGCGCGGCGATTTAAAAGCCGCATTTATCGAGGCATTTCAGTATGACCGGAAAATTATTATTGAAGAGGCGATTGTCGGCCGTGAAATTGAAATCGGCGTGATTGGAAATGATGAGCCGATTTGTTCGGTCGTTGGCGAAATTGTTCCCAAAAAGGAATTTTACGACTATGAAGCGAAATACGAAGACGGGCAAACCGAATTGATCATCCCAGCGGACGTAACGAAAGAACAGTATGAGACGATCAAACAAATGGCCATTACGGCGTTTCAGGCGCTGGATTTGTCTGGACTTGCGCGCGTCGATTTTTTCCTCGCCGAAGATGGCGCCGTTTATATCAACGAAGTGAACACGATGCCAGGCTTTACACCATACAGCATGTTCCCGCTTCTTTGGCAGCACAGCGGTGTGCCGTACCCGGAGCTGATTGAACGGCTTATCGCGCTTGCATTGGAACGACATCAACAAAAGCAGACGATCACGTACACGTTCAAAAACGAAAAGAGGTGAGAGCCGATGATCAAACGGACAGTGCGGCAAATCGCCGAAATGGCTGACGGACAGTGTTTAAAGCCGGAGTGGGACAATATGGTCGTAAGCGGTGTGTCAACCGACACAAGGACGATCCAAGCCGGCAACTTGTACGTTCCGTTGCGCGGTGCGACTTTTAACGGCCACGATTTCGTACAAGAAGCGGCGCAAAAAGGAGCCGCCGCCGTACTCTGGGCGGAAAGGGAAGGAACGCCGCCGGAAGGTGTGCCGGTGGTCGTTGTGGATGATACGCTTTTGGCATTGCAGCGGCTCGCTGCCCGCTACCGCGAGCAGCTTGGACTGAAGGTGGTCGGCGTCACTGGCAGCAACGGCAAAACGACGACGAAAGATATGATTGCCGCGTTGCTGGCGACCAACTACCGTGTGCAAAAAACAGAAGGGAACTTCAACAACCATATCGGTGTGCCGTTGACGCTTCTTTCGCTTGACGAAGGGACGGAGATGGCCGTTGTCGAAATGGGGATGAGCGGGTTTGGCGAAATCGAGCGGCTGACCATGATCGCCCGTCCGGACGCAGCGGTCATCACGAATATCGGAGAAGCACACTTGCAGGAGCTCGGGTCGCGGGAAGGCATCGCCAAGGCGAAACTTGAAATTTTAGCCTGTTTGCACCATGATGGTTTATTCGTCTACCATGGCGATGAGCCACTCTTGACGGAGCGCGTGCCGAAGTTGCCGCTTCCCCGCCATGTCGTGACGTTCGGGGCGGGTGAACAGAACGATTACTATCCGACCGATGTGCGCATTGAAGCGGGAGGAACATCGTTTGTCATCAATGCGCTCCCCGGCCGGACGCTGTTTATGCCGGTATTAGGCAAACATCATGTGTACAACGCGCTTGCGGCCATCGCGGTTGCCCGCTTTTTCGGCATCGGTTGGGAAGACATTGATGCAGCCCTATCCCGTCTGCAAGTGACGCGCATGCGCACGGAAGTCGTCAAGACGAAACATGGCTTTACCGTCATTAATGATGCCTACAATGCCAGCCCGACATCGATGCGCGCCGCTTTGACGCTGCTTGGGGAATTGAATGGCTACCGGCAAAAAATCGCCGTATTGGGTGATATGCTTGAACTTGGTGACGAAGAAGTGGCGTTTCATGGCGAGATCGGGGAGATGCTGCGGCCGGGAATGGTGGACTATGTGTTCACTTACGGGCCGCTGGCGCACCATATCGCCGCGGCGGCTGCTCCATTTTTTGATGATGGGCGGGTGAGGGAGTTCGACGATAAAGCAGCGTTGGCCGAGGCCGTGCGTTCCGTCGCGACCTCGGATGACATTGTTTTATTGAAAGCATCGCGCGGCATGAAATTGGAAGAGTTGCTTCGATATTGGTTGTAACATCAAGCAACCCGAGAGAAACTAAAAGCGGCGTCACAGGCGCCGCTTTTCATTCGGGCGGGGTTGGAAATGATGATCGGCTGTTTATGTATTCACGGGTTTACGGGAAGTCCAGAAGAAGTGGCGCCGCTGGCCGATTATTTGCGGGAGCGGACCGATTGGGTCATCGAAACGCCGACCTTGCCGGGCCACGGAAGCGAGTTGCAGCTGAAAGGAATTACATACGATCAATGGATCGCGGCGGCGGAACAAGCGTTTTTGGCGCTCCACCGCCGCTGCAGTGCGGTGTATGTCATTGGGTTTTCAATGGGTGGAGTGATCGCCGTCTACTTGGCGGAAAAATACCCGGTCACCAAGCTTGTGCTGTTGAGTGCGGCGTTTTATCATTCCCAACCGAGAAGCCCCCCACTTCTACGCGTGAGCGTAAGTGGGGGATGAATCGGCATTCGCCATCACTCTCTCTTACCTTCAACGAACAAAAGGTGTAAAATAGAGGATAGAATAAATGTTCTGTAAGGTGGGAGGGAAGGCCATGCACAAAGCCTACCGCTTTCGGTTGTATCCCACCCGAACACAAGCGGAGCTCAGTCACCAAACGATCGGTGCTGCCGGTTTGTGTACAATCACTTTTTGTCCGAATGGAATCAGGCGTATGAAACAACAGGGGTGGGGCTTAGCGATAACGAGTGCTCCAAGCGGTTGACTGCGTTGAAGCAAACGCTCCCGTGGCTGAAAGCGCCCGATTCGACCGCCTTGCAAAATGCATGGCAGCAGTTGGGCGAGGCATTTGACCGATTCTTCGATGGAACGGCGAACGCTCCCCGTTTCAAAAGCAAAAAACACCTGAACCAGTCCGTACACCGCCCAGTGCAACTGCCATTTTTGCGCGCTGCCCATGCCCATCATTGCAAATTGCCGCATAACATGGTATGATAACTGTCAAACCTTTCTCTCGGATAAAGGGACGATTTTTTATAAGGAGTTTGAATAACATTGACGACATTTCAAGAATTAGGATTAAGCCAAGAAGTGATGAAAGCGATCGAGCGAATGGGGTTTGAAGAGACGACTCCAATTCAAGCGAAGACGATTCCGCTCAGTATGCAAAATAAAGACGTGATCGGTCAAGCTCAAACCGGAACGGGGAAAACGGCGGCGTTCGGCATTCCGATCGTAGAAAAAGTGGATGTGAAAAACGGCGCCGTTCAGGCGCTTGTTGTGGCACCGACGCGTGAGCTCGCCATTCAAGTATCAGAAGAGCTGTACAAAATCGGTGCTGTCAAGCGCGTGCGCGTCTTGCCGATTTACGGCGGTCAAGATATCGAGCGGCAAATCCGTGCTTTGAAAAAGCATCCGCACGTGATCGTCGGCACGCCGGGGCGCATTATCGACCATATCAACCGCGGGACGCTTCGCCTTGACCATGTGCATACGGTCGTTCTCGATGAGGCGGATGAAATGCTCAATATGGGCTTTATTGAAGATATTGAGGCGATTTTAAGCCATGTGCCGGCCGAGCGGCAGACGTTGCTGTTCTCGGCGACGATGCCGGATCCGATTCGCCGCATTGCCGAGCGCTTCATGAACGAGCCGGAGCTTGTCAAAGTGAAGGCGAAGGAAATGACCGTGCCGAACATTCAACAGTACTACTTAGAAGTGCACGAGAAAAAGAAATTTGACATTTTAACGCGGCTTCTTGATATTCAGGCTCCGGAGCTCGCGATCGTGTTCGGCCGCACGAAGCGGCGCGTCGATGAGCTGGCGGAGGCGCTCAACTTGCGCGGCTACGCGGCGGAAGGCATTCACGGCGATTTAAGCCAAGCGAAACGGCTGTCGGTGCTGCGCAAGTTTAAGGAAGGTACGATTGAAATTTTAGTGGCCACGGATGTCGCGGCGCGCGGCTTGGATATTTCCGGCGTAACGCACGTGTACAACTTTGACATCCCGCAAGACCCGGAAAGCTATGTCCACCGGATTGGGCGCACCGGGCGCGCCGGCAAGACCGGGGTGGCGATGACGTTTGTCACTCCAAGAGAGCTCGGCCAGCTTCACCATATTGAGCGGACGACGAAGCGGAAAATGGAGCGGATGAAGCCGCCGACACTTGATGAGGCGCTCGAAGGCCAGCAGCGCATCGCGATCGAAAAGCTTCTCAACGTCGTGGAGACCGAAAACCTGTCATTTTACAAACGGGCAGCGGAAGAATTGCTTGAAGAGCACGATTCGGTAACGATTGTCGCTGCCTGCTTGAAAATGTTGACGCGCGAGCCGGATACGACGCCGGTGCAGTTGACGGAAGAGCCGCCTTTAGCGGTTAAGCGGGAGAAAAAACGGGGCGGCCGCCCGAACGGTTCAGCCCGCAGCCGGACGAAAAAACGGCGGATTACGGCGCATTAAGCGCCGTTTTTTCATAGCCGAGGCATGTAAAACGACGGCCGCTTGGGGCGGATGGACAAAAAAGGGGCAAGCAGGCCGCCGACGGCGAAGCCAAATAGATGGGCCAATAAATTCCCATCTGGTGTCATGATGCCAAGCAACAAATGAACCGCCATGACTGAAAGCAGCAGCTGGGCGTGGCGGGGGGCGACTAAGTCGCGGCGGAATAGGGCGAGGTAGCTGTACATGCCAAACAAGGCGAAAATGGCGCCCGACGCCCCGACATGGGTGTACAGCGGCGGCAGAAGGAATAAAGTGGCGACATTGGCGCCGATTCCGCCTCCGATATACAGAAACAAAAACTTTCTTTTCCCAAGTGCGCGCTCCAGCCAGGGGCCAAACAGCCATAAGGACAAACTGTTGGCGGCCATATGGTGGACATCGCGATGCAGCACGATTGGGCTGACAAGCCGCCAGTACTCTCCATGGCCGATAGCGCCGTTCGTCCCGACGGCGTATTGCCAAATGGGTTCAAGCGCTGTCAAGGGAAGAGAAAACAACAGCCATGCGGCGATATGGACCAACAACAAGGCGGCAACGACGGGATAAAGGCGGACAAATGAGCGGACATCGCTTGCATGTTGAAACACGGGCTGGTCTCCCTTCTTCGCGGAAATGGAGCGTTTTTTATAAGCCATCTTATGCGGGTCTCTCATAAAAAATTTGTCCGACCATCAGGGCGGATAGGATAGGTGAGGACGCAGTGATCGTCGGCATTGGCATTGATATTGTAGAGTTGGAACGGATCCGCTCCCTTCTTGAGCGGAACTGCAAATTTCCGGAGCGAATTTTGACGCCGCGTGAAAAAGCGCAGTTTGGCGAGTTGCCGCCCGCAAGACAGGCAGAGTTTCTCGCCGGGCGATTTGCGGCGAAAGAAGCGTACGCCAAAGCGCTCGGAACGGGGATCGGGCGGCATCTATCGTTTCAAGACATCGAGATCGTTTCCGATGAGCACGGAAAGCCGAGCATTGCTGCCCGCCGCGATGGCGAGACGGTTCATCTGTCCATTTCCCATAGCCGCGATTACGCCGTCGCCCAAGTCGTCATTGAGCGTCTTGGATCGATCACGCTGGCTGATGCTTGCCATGGCTAGTCTGCATATTCCCGAAAGTTGTCTCATATATTGTAGTGCATGGGCAGAAATCGATATATGAGGCAAAGGGGTTGAAGCGATGGGCAGAAACGTGCTGATGGCGTTGGTCGGCATCATTTTTCTGTTTGCTTTGGCTGGCTGCGGGTCGAAATCGCAGGAAGAGGTGCTGAAGGCGCTTGATGAAAAGATCGATGAGATGACGGGCTATCAGGCTGAGGCGAAAATGACGTTCCGCACCGGTGAGAAGCCGCAAGTGTATCATGTCGAAGTGTGGCACAAGCAGCCGTCCTACTACCGCGTCAGCTTGAAAAATGCCGACAAAGGGCAAAGCCAAATGATTTTGCGCAATGACGAAGGGGTGTTCGTCTTCACGCCGGCGCTCAACAAAACCTTCAAGTTTGTGAGCGATTGGCCGAAAAACAGCAGCCAAGCGTATTTGTACGAATCGCTCGTCAAAGACATTTTGAGCGATTCGAAGGCGAAGTTTAAGGCGACGAAAGACTACTATGTGTTCGAGACAAAAACGAACTATCCGAACAGCGAAGTCGTTCCCACCCAAGAGATTACGCTGCGCAAAAAAGATTTGGCGCCCGTCTCGGTCAAAGTGATGGATACGGACCGGAAAGCGCTGTTGACGGTCGAGTTTTCCAACGTCGAGTTTAACAAGAAGTTTGATGATGATGCGTTTGATACAAAGAAGAACATGACTGGAGCGCGCCTTGAGGTGCCGACGATGGCGGAAGGAAAAGAGCAAGTGATGGCCGTCATGTACCCGAGTCAGCTTCCGAAAGGGGTTCAAGCGCTTGAGGAAAAAGAAGTGAAAGGTGAAAACGGCACGCGCGTCATTATGACATTTGGCGGCAAAAAATCGTTTACGCTCGTGCAAGAAAAAGCGGATGTGCTTCCGGCGACAAGCATGCCAGTGCTTGTCAACGGCGATCCGGTTGATTTAGGATTCGCCATTGGCGCCCTCACCGACCGAACGTTGACATGGTGGTACAATGGGACGGAGTTTACGCTCGCCTCGGATGATTTGACGCCGGAAGAAATGGTGATGGTCGCCAGCTCAGTGCAAGAAAAAGCGGCAAAATGACAGTGCGGTTTTGCAAACAGGCGGCTCTCCGCTTCAAAGCGGAGGAGCTGCTTTTTGTTTTTGTGCAGAAGCTGTGAAGGCAGGCCAGTGGACGAATCGTTGCGATCTCCAATGTTTCCCGCCGTTTTTCTCACTTTTCCGCCGCTTATCCTATTCCTTCTTCCCCAGGAACATGGTAAACTATAAAAGGAATCCAATCGATTCAAGCGCTTTCAAAATGGCTATGACTAGAAAGGCAGCGAGAGAGGATGGACGAGTTTCACCGCGATACGTGGGCGGAAATTGATTTGGACGCCATTTACGACAACGTCGCAAATTTGCGCCGCTTTTTGCCGGAAGGCACGCAAATTATGGCCGTTGTCAAGGCGAACGCCTACGGGCACGGCGATGTCCAAGTGGCGGCAACGGCGCTCGAAGCGGGCGCTTCTCGCTTGGCCGTCGCCTTTTTGGACGAGGCGCTTGCCTTACGAAAAAAAGGCATCGATGCCCCGATTTTAGTGCTTGGGGCGTCTCGTCCCGAGGATGTGGCGTTGGCGGCCGAACACCGAATCGCCTTAACCGTGTTTCGCTCTGATTGGCTCGAGAAGGCGTCATCGCTGTATAACGGTTCGACCCCGATTCATTTCCATTTAAAGATGGACACGGGGATGGGGCGGCTTGGGGTGAAAGACGAAGAGGAGACAAAGCGAATAGCGGCCTTGATCGATCGCCATCCGCCCTTTGTGCTTGAAGGGGTGTATACTCATTTTGCGACCGCTGATGACGTGAATACGGAGTACTTTTCGTATCAATACGCCCGCTTTTTGCATATGCTTGACTGGCTGCCGTCGAGGCCGCCGCTCGTTCATTGCGCCAACAGCGCGGCGGCCCTTCGTTTTTCCGATCGAGCGTTCAATATGGTTCGCTTTGGCATTTCGATGTACGGGCTCGCCCCATCGCTGGACATCAAGCCGCTCCTCCCATACGAATTAAAGGAGGCGTTTTCGCTCCATAGCCGCCTTGTACACGTCAAAAAACTTCAACCAGGCGAAAAGGTGAGCTACGGTGCGACGTACACTGCGCAGACGGAAGAGTGGATCGGCACGATTCCAATCGGTTATGCGGACGGCTGGCTGCGAAGGTTGCAGCACTTTCATGTGCTTGTTGGCGGGCAGCGGGCGCCAATCGTCGGCCGCATCTGCATGGATCAATGCATGATCCGCCTGCCGGGGCCGCTGCCTGTCGGAACGAAGGTGACATTAATCGGCCGCCAAGGGGACGAAGTCATTTCCATCGATGATGTCGCCCACCATTTGGGCACAATCAATTATGAAGTGCCGTGCACGATCAGCTATCGGGTGCCCCGTATTTTTTTCCGAAATAAGCGTATAATGGAAGTGAGGAACGCCGTTGGTCGCGGATGAAGCGATGCATAATCTGCTTCAGAAGACAAAGGATAGAAAATGGAGAAATGACTTTGCAGCGCCGTTGTTTAATGGTATCATGAAGTGGAAGCAATCAATGGCTGCAGTTCGTGGAGGTGTATATTTGTGTCGGAATCTGGCGCAACAACGGAAATCGTCGTTCGTTTGCCGCAGTCGCTGCTGACAGAACTGGACGTGCTCGTAAAGCAGGAAAACGGCAACCGCAATGAACTCATTTATCAAGCGACGAAAATGTACATTCGCGAGCGGAAGAAACGGCAAATTCGCGAGGCGATGAGACGAGGCTACATGGAAATGGCGAAAATCAATTTATCTATCGCTTCTGAAGCGTTTCATGCTGAATACGAGGCCGACCACACCGTTGAACGCTTAGTTAGCGGGGGGTAATGCTTTGATTGTCAAACGTGGCGACGTGTATTTTGCGGACCTTTCCCCGGTTGTTGGCTCGGAGCAGGGCGGCGTGCGCCCCGTGTTGGTGATCCAAAACGATATCGGCAATCGTTTTAGCCCGACGGTGATTGTCGCGGCGATTACGGCGCAAATCCAAAAAGCGAAGCTGCCGACGCATGTCGAGATTGACGCGAAACGCTACGGGTTTGAACGCGATTCGGTCATTTTGCTTGAGCAAATTCGCACGATCGACAAGCAACGGCTGACCGATAAAATCACTCATTTGGATGATGAAATGATGGATAAAGTCGATGAGGCGCTGCAAATTAGCTTAGGACTGATCGACTTTTGATAGAGCGAAAAACCTTTGTTTTGGCATAACAGCGAACAGGAGAAACGGGGTTTTCGGTTGCCAACGGGCGGCCGAGTGGATGGGGAAAGCGGCGTTGACGTGCGGCATCGGTCTAGGTTATGTTCACGCTAATGGCGTGAGATGGGCAGATCGGCCTCACGAAACGGTCTGTCCCTCCATTTTCATCTATGTATACTGTTTCACAAAACAGCTGCTACAGGCAGCGCTTTTTTTATCATCCTAAACCGAAAAGAATCCCCACTTCCACGCGTGAGCATCAGTGGGGGATGAATCGGTATCTTTCGTCGCTGAACCGTGGGACGCACGGAGATGGCTTAGTTAACAGCCTGCCATGAGGCGGGTGTTCCCAAGAATCTCCCACATCGAAGCGCAAATGTAGGCGGGAGAGCGTTCAAGTCCAATATCATTAAGGAGGGAATCGCTTGGCTAACGAACAGCGGCTCATTGAAGTAATTGCCGCCGAGCAGCAGCTGGCAGCGAAGCAAGTCGAAACCGTCATCGCGCTTCATCGAGAAGGAAACACGATCCCGTTTATCGCCCGCTACCGGAAAGAAATGACCGGGGCGCTCGACGAAGTGCAAATTCGCGAAGTGCTTGAGAGATGGGAGTATTTGCAGCATTTAGAACAACGGAAAGAAGAAGTGCTCCGCCTCATTGACGAGCAAGGGAAGTTGACGGAAGAGTTAAAAAACGAAATTATGGCGGCCATGAAGCTGCAACAAGTGGAAGATTTATACCGCCCATACCGGCAAAAACGGCGCACGAAAGCAGCGATCGCGAAAGAGAAAGGGCTTGAGCCGCTTGCCGACTGGCTCCTTTCATGTCCGTCAGCTCCGACTCCCGAAGAGCAGGCCAAGATGTTCATCAACGAAGAAAAAGGAGTCGCAACCGTTGAAGAGGCGCTGCAAGGGGCGAAAGATATCATCGCCGAAAAAGTGGCAGATGACGCTGCTCTTCGTCAATGGGTGCGCGACGAGACGCGGCGGAAAGGAACGATTGCTTCGGTTGCCAAAGCGCCGGAAAAGGACGAAAAGAATGTGTACGAAATGTACTACGACTATGAGGAACCCCCTAAAATCGTTCCGCACCGCGTGTTGGCGTTAAACCGCGGCGAAAAGGAAGAGGTGCTGCGCGTCTCGATCAAGGCGCCTGTTGAGGACATCATTCGCTATTTGCGGCGAAAAACAGTCGCTGATGAATCGTCCCCGGCTGCTCCCATCGTTGCAGAAGCGATCGAGGACGGATACAAGCGGCTGATGGAGCCTGCCATTGAACGGGACATCCGCAACGAGTTGACGGAAAAAGCGGAGGAGCGGGCTATCCATATTTTCGCTGAAAACTTGCGCAAACTGCTTCTCCAGCCGCCGCTCAAAGGAAAAACGGTGCTCGGCATCGACCCAGCCTATCGGACTGGGTGCAAGCTCGCCGTTGTCGACGAAACGGGGAAACTGCTTCGCATTGATGTGATCTATCCGCATCCGCCGCAAGAGCGAAAAGAAGAGGCGCGCGCGAAACTTCTTTGCCTGCTTGATGACTATCGTGTTGACATGATCGCCATCGGCAACGGAACGGCATCGCGGGAAACGGAGCAGTTTGTTGCCGACACGCTGAAGCATGTGCAGCGCGACATCTTTTACTTAATCGTCAACGAGGCCGGAGCGAGCGTCTATTCGGCGTCCGACCTTGCACGCGCTGAGTTTCCCGACCTGCAAGTCGAAGAGCGGAGCGCCGTCTCGATCGCCCGCCGCGTCCAAGACCCGCTCGCCGAGCTTGTCAAAATCGATCCAAAATCGGTCGGCGTCGGCCAATACCAGCACGATGTGTCGCAAAAAAAGCTTGCCGAGTCGCTTCGTTTCGTCGTCGAGACGGTCGTCAACCAAGTCGGCGTTAACGTCAACACCGCCTCCGTCTCCCTGCTTCAGTACGTGTCCGGGCTCACGAAAACCGTTGCAGAAAACATCGTCAAGCGCCGCGAAGAGCAAGGGAAATTCCGCAACCGCGAAGAGCTGAAAACGATTCCTCGGCTCGGAGCGAAAACGTACGAGCAGTGCATCGGCTTTTTGCGCATCGTTGATGGCGACGAACCGCTCGACCGCACGCCAATTCACCCCGAGCGGTACGCGGAAGTGAAGCAACTGTTGCGTAAGTTAGGATTTACGACCGCTGCCATTGGCAGTGATGAACTGCGCCAGGCGCTGCAAGCCATCGAGGTCGAGATGGTGGCTGCCGAGCTCGGCATCGGAGAACTGACGTTGCGCGACATCATTGACGCGTTGTGTCGCCCAGAGCGCGACCCGCGCGACGAGCTGCCCAAGCCGCTATTACGCAAAGATGTGTTGAAGATGGAAGATTTGAAGCCAGGCATGGAGCTGGAAGGAACCGTGCGCAACGTCGTTGACTTCGGCGCTTTTGTCGACATTGGAGTCAAGCAGGACGGGCTCGTGCACATTTCGAAGCTAAGTAAACAATACGTGCGCCATCCGCTCGATGTCGTCTCGGTCGGCGACGTCGTCAAAGTATGGGTCGAACATGTCGATGTGGCGAAGGGAAGAATATCGCTGTCGATGGTGCCGCCGAAAGAGTGAAGTGGAGAAAGCACTGCCTTAGGAGCAGTGTTTTCTCCGATAAAAAAACCAGCATTGGTTCAACAGTTTAATTTGCTCACGGTTTTTCTCATAGTAGGCTCGTCTCATCTGATTTTTCAGCCATGTAGGCAAAATCAGTCACCTCCCTGACAGTGGAAAGGTAATATATATGTATGTAATGGTGAATTGTCCTGTGCCAAAAGATGAAGGAGAGACCCGCCATGGACCAAAAGCAGCTGCAAGCCCTTGTCGAACAAATTTCCATTCGCGTGTTCGGCAAGCCGTTCCGCCATACCGCTTTCTTCAACCCGCGTTTGCGCACCACCGGCGGGCGCTACATGCTGCAAACGCACAACATTGAGCTCAATAAAAAACATTACGAGCAGTTCGGCGAGGAAGAATTGATCGCCATCATCAAACACGAGCTTTGCCATTACCACTTGCACCTTGAGGGAAAAGGATACCGCCACCGCGACCGCGACTTCCGCGAACTGCTGCAAAAAGTGGGGGCGCCTCGCTATTGTCGTCCGCTTGCTGGAAATACAAAAGCGCCGAAAACGATCTACACATACATTTGTACGTCCTGCGGCCTCACCTACCGCCGCAAAAGACGGATCAACATAGACCGTTATGTTTGCGGGCGCTGCCGAAGCAAGCTCAAACTATCCTAGACTCTCATAACAGAAAAAATTGATTGCCATCGGAAGAATGAAAATATGGGTCTTCACCATTTTCTGTGATTTCTACTCAATCCTAGAGACATGTTAGCTGGATGAAATAGGTTCATCAGTCAGGATCCTTCTTCCGCATACAGACCACGAAGTTGGTAGAATGGAAACAGTCAAGTGCTTTCCTTGACGGGTTCCATTCTACCAACTATCATACCGATAGCGGAAGAAGGGAGCGCTTAAGCAGCCTGACTGCCTGTAGTGTTCCCTGTACACTCCAGAAATACACGCAAACGAAACCGTTCTAGATTTCGATAGCCATATGCCCGGCGTTTGATGTTTTTGATCTTGTGATTCGTCCCCTCAATTCGGGCATTCGTATATGGGCACAAAAAGTAGGAAAGAATAGGCTCCTTCCACCTTTCAAGCGTGTTGGCTGCTTTCTGAAAAGAAGCAAAAGGGCTCTGTTTGGCTAACTTAATCCATTCTTCCAAGCGTTCCTTTGCTTCATGATATCCATCGGTTCGGTAAAAATCCCGAAACAACTCTTTCAGATAATAAGCAATGGAAAGTGCCGGATACTCCTCCAAGATATCGTCTAATCGAAGCCGTTGGTCCTTACGAAGCTTTTCACAGCCTTTCAAGAGAAGATATCGAGCCTTTTTCAATGGAGAAAATTCCTTTCTTGCTTGATCCAAGGCTTGTGTCACTTTTTGAACCACATGGTACTTATCGATGACAATCGAAGCAGATGGAAACAGGGCGCGAACCGCCTTATGATAAGGTTCCCACATGTCAAGAATCACCGTTTGGACCATTTCTTTCGACAGGATATTTTGGCTCAACAAGTTGATGGCGGAGTCACATTGGCGATCGGCATGCATTCCCATGACCGATCCGGCTCTGGCATCCATCAATACAGTTTCATACTGATGTCCCTTTTTTACAGCGATTTCATCTAAACTAAGCACCATTCCTTCTTGAGAAGATGCTTCTATCGCTGTTTGACGCTCTTTTGCTTTTTTCGATGCGATGGAGTAATAAATGCGTTCCAATGTTGTATATGGGATGCGGTGCTTTCGGCTAACCTCTTGAATGGTGGAGCCTTCGCAAAGTTCATACAAGTACTCACAAAATCGATTGGTGTAGTGTTGATTGGGTGGAATCGATTCCAAAGAGGCGGAAAACACTTGAGAACAATTCCAGCACCGATAGCGCTTTACCTTTATGAACAAGTACACCGGTTGATGGAAAATCGCCAAATCCCGTACTTTTCTTGTCCGTCTGTCGTGGACAGAGGAAGTGGCAAACCCACAATGAGGGCAACGTTCCTGTGTCTCTGTTTTCTCTACATGAATCGCATAACCATAGGAAAGAAGTTCTTGTTTAATCACTTTAAATTCTGGCAATCCTAGTGGTATAGAAAGCACTTACGAGACCTCCTTAATGTTTATTTCACCGCTAACATTATTGCCAGGATCTCGTCAGTGCTTTCTCTTTTTTGTCACTAAATCACAAAATTTGGTGATGAACCGAAAATATTATGTCGAATATTGCGATTTTACTAGCCCCGGCATTTGATCGACTGTCGGGCGACTGAACAACGCCGCTTTCAGACCCGTGCATGGGTCTGGAAAGCGGGGGGGTGTTCGGTCTTCCGCCACGCCTTGGTGTTCGTCAGTCGAGAAAAGAGACAAGCTGCCTTATCGTCAAGAATATGTTAAACTATAATGTCCAGTCAACGCCAATAATCAAACAAAACATTTTGCAAAAAAGGGTCTTCACCATTTTCTGTGATTTCTACTCAATCCTAGAGACATGTTAGCTGGATGAAATAGGTTCATCAGTCAGGATCCTTCTTCCGCATACAGACCACGAAGTTGGTAGAATGGAAACAGTCAAGTGCTTTCCTTGACGGGTTCCATTCTACCAACTATCATACCGATAGCGGAAGAAGGGAGCGCTTAAGCAGCCTGACTGCCTGTAGTGTTCCCTGTACACTCCAGAAATACACGCAAACGAAACCGTTCTAGATTTCGATAGCCATATGCCCGGCGTTTGATGTTTTTGATCTTGTGATTCGTCCCCTCAATTCGGGCATTCGTATATGGGCACAAAAAGTAGGAAAGAATAGGCTCCTTCCACCTTTCAAGCGTGTTGGCTGCTTTCTGAAAAGAAGCAAAAGGGCTCTGTTTGGCTAACTGAATCCATTCTTCCAAGCGTTCCTTTGCTTCATGATATCCATCGGTTCGGTAAAAATCCCGAAACAACTCTTTCAGATAATAAGCAATGGAAAGTGCCGGATACTCCTCCAAGATATCGTCTAATCGAAGCCGTTGGTCCTTACGAAGCTTTTCACAGCCTTTCAAGAGAAGATATCGAGCCTTTTTCAATGGAGAAAATTCCTTTCTTGCTTGATCCAAGGCTTGTGTCACTTTTTGAACCACATGGTACTTATCGATGACAATCGAAGCAGATGGAAACAGGGCGCGAACCGCCTTATGATAAGGTTCCCACATGTCAAGAATCACCGTTTGGACCATTTCTTTCGACAGGATATTTTGGCTCAACAAGTTGATGGCGGAGTCACATTGGCGATCGGCATGCATTCCCATGACCGATCCGGCTCTGGCATCCATCAATACAGTTTCATACTGTTGTCCCTTTTTTACAGCGATTTCATCTAAACTAAGCACCATTCCTTCTTGAGAAGATGCTTCTATCGCTGTTTGACGCTCTTTTGCTTTTTTCGATGCGATGGAGTAATAAATGCGTTCCAATGTTGTATATGGGATGCGGTGCTTTCGGCTAACCTCTTGAATGGTGGAGCCTTCGCAAAGTTCATACAAGTACTCACAAAATCGATTGGTGTAGTGTTGATTGGGTGGAATCGATTCCAAAGAGGCGGAAAACACTTGAGAACAATTCCAGCACCGATAGCGCTTTACCTTTATGAACAAGTACACCGGTTGATGGAAAATCGCCAAATCCCGTACTTTTCTTGTCCGTCTGTCGTGGACAGAGGAAGTGGCAAACCCACAATGAGGGCAACGTTCCTGTGTCTCTGTTTTCTCTACATGAATCGCATAACCATAGGAAAGAAGTTCTTGTTTAATCACTTTAAATTCTGGCAATCCTAGTGGTATAGAAAGCACTTACGAGACCTCCTTAATGTTTATTTCACCGCTAACATTATTGCCAGGATCTCGTCAGTGCTTTCTCTTTTTTGTCACTAAATCACAAAATTTGGTGATGAACCGCAAAAAAAGGTTGACAATCAAGATGATCGTGTGCTAAATTATAAAAGCCGTCGCTAAACGGCGGAAAACTGCAGAGCAAGTTGCGGGAAAACGTATTGACAAACGACAAGTTGCTCAATATAATAAACAATGTCGATTGTCAAACATCATTCCGCAACAGCTCAGCGACGAGCTTCGCATCTTCGGATTCGCTACGAGTTGCCTCGACGCATTTTGCTTCTTTGAGTTAGCTAGTAGAGGAAGAGGCGGCGAGTACACTAGGAAGATGTACGTGGCGTATATTTTTTCATCATTCCGCAATAGCTCAGCGGTAGAGCAACCGGCTGTTAACCGGTAGGTCGTAGGTTCGAATCCTACTTGCGGAGCCATTTCTGGAGAAGTACCCAAGTGGCTGAAGGGGACGGTTTGCTAAACCGTTAGGTCGTGGCTTTACGGCGCGCGGGTTCAAATCCCGCCTTCTCCGCCACTTTCGATTTATACGTGGCCCGTTGGTCAAGTGGTTAAGACACCGCCCTTTCACGGCGGTAACACGGGTTCGAATCCCGTACGGGTCACTGACAGCGGGGGGATTCCCCGCGGGTTGCGGTCCCGTAGTGTAGTGGTTAACACGCCTGCCTGTCACGCAGGAGATCGCGGGTTCGAGTCCCGTCGGGACCGCCATTGCACTAAATCGCTGGGCCATAGCCAAGCGGTAAGGCAACGGACTTTGACTCCGTGATGCGCTGGTTCGAATCCAGCTGGCCCAGCCATTTTTTATGTGTTACATACATGGGGCATTAGCTCAGTAACGAGTAATGCATCGTCGAATATGCTTCGAGTTGGCTCGACGCACATAGCTTCTTTGAACTCTCTAGTAGAGGAGGCAGGTAGAGCGAATCATCGCTTAGAGTGTTATTGAACTCGTGAGCCATTAGCTCAGTAACGAGCGATATATCTTCGAGTTCGCTTCGATTTGTCCCGATGCATACGACTTCCTTGAAGGGGCTGGCAGAGGAAGGGACGTCGTAGGTTGTGAGTGTATACTTAAACTATGAGCCATTAGCTCAGTAGGTAGAGCATCTGACTTTTAATCAGAGGGTCGGAGGTTCGAGTCCTCCATGGCTCACCATATTAGCGGTGTGGCGGAA